>JAZRYQ010000001.1:0-13055 GCA_045600805.1 Candidatus Alloscillospira sp.
TCACGGGACCTATCGCAACATGCTTATTCAAATTCCGCATGGACGGCGCCGCGATATCCTCCGGTATGGGCACCTGCGGCTTCGTAGGTCAGATCGGTGTTTACACAGGCTGGCTGAATGATATCGAAGCAGGACTGAAAAGCTCGATCACCTTTACGGACTGGGCAGCGCTTATCCTGATCTGCTTTGTCCTTCCTGCTGTGCTTTCCTGGGCGTTCGGACTGCTTTTGAGAAAAATCGGCTGGATAAAAGAAAATGATTTGAAGCTTGATTAATAAAAATTTGACACGTATTTTAAGATGTAGTATAATCCTAACGCAAATTACTGAAAAAATTAATTTTTATTAATAACATATTGAAAGGACAGAGGAAAAATGGGACTGCATGACGGAAAAGTAGTAATGGTAACAGGTTCAACGAGAGGCCTCGGAAACAGCATGGCTCTTCGTTTTGCCGAAGAAGGCGCAAAAGTGGTCGTTATGGGACGCAAACAGGAGGCTTGTGACGCTGCCGCCGCTGAGATCGCCGCAAAAACAGGCGCAACGGTCATAGGCATTGCCGTTGAAGTAACAGAAAGAGCACAGATCAAGGCTACTGTTGAAAAGACGATCGAGGCTTTCGGAAAAATCGACATCCTCGTAAACAACGCAGGTATTACAAGAGACGCTTCTTTCATGAAAATGGACGACGAAAAGTGGCAGTCTGTTATTGATGCAGACCTCACTTCCGTTTATATGTTCACACAGGAAGCGGCAAAGTATATGCGTGAAGCACGCTGGGGCAGAGTTATCAATATCACATCCATGACAGGTCAGATGGGTAACTTCGGTCAGACAAACTACGGTGCCGCAAAAGCCGGTATCATCGGCCTAACAAAGACGCTTGCCATCGAGCTCGGCGCACGCAACATCTCCGTAAACGCCGTATCACCCGGCCTTTTCGACAGCGATATGACAGCAAAAATGCCTCCCGAGGCATATCAGGCAAACATTGATGCAATTCCGCTTCACAGAGCAGGCCAGCCCCGTGAGGTCGCGGCTCTTGTTTCCTTCCTCGGAAGCGAAGATGCAGGCTTTATCAACGGCGCCGTTATCAGCATCAACGGCGGTATGTACAGATAACTAAGCGTATTTTTGAAGCGGTGGCTTGTGCCACCGCTTTTTTATACACTTTTTAATTTTGTATATCATACAATGGTTTAGTGAGAAGATCTCTCACTATCAAATCATTGGAGGTATGAAAATTGCCTATTTATACGAACACTGCGTCACTTACCTATAACGGCGCTACGATCAATTCAAACGCCGTACAGAGTGAAGTCACGGATGTGTTGTCAATCACGAAAACAGCATCGGAAACAAGCTACCGTCAGGGTGAAAACGTGACCTATATCGTAAGCGTGTTGAACAGCGGTACGGCGGCATACAATGGGCTTACCGTCACGGATAATATGGGAGCCTATACAAGCGGAACAACAACGCTTTATCCGCTTACCTATGCAGACGGCTCGCTCCTTTATTATATCAACGGTACTTTGCAGCCGACGCCGACGGTCACTTATGCAAACAATGTTCTGACAGTCAGCGGAATCAATGTTCCCGCCGGAGGCAACGCGCTTATCGTTTATACGACAAGGGCAAACGGTGCAGCGCCGCCTGATGCAGGAAACAGCATTGTAAACACGGCGACACTTACAGGCGCCGGTGTCACGGCTCCGGCAGCCGCAAGCGCTTCGCTTCTTGCCGAAAATCAGCCCGAGCTTTCCATTACAAAGGCTGTTTCGCCGCTCACGGTCACAGAAAACGGTCAGCTCACCTTTACATTTACAATACAGAATTCCGGAAATACCGAAGCAGGAACAGCGGAACCGATCGTCGTAAACGATACGATAAATCCCGTACTGTCAAATATCACGGTCGATTACAACGGAACACCGTGGACCGCGAATACGAACTACACATACAATGCGGCGACCGGTGCTTTCGCAACGATACCCGGTCAGGTCACGGTACCGGCTGCAACGTATACACTCGATGAAACGACAGGTGAATATGTCACAACACCCGGCGTTGCATCCATAACCGTAACAGGTACGGTATAATTTGATTTTTGTTCAAGAAGCTGTCTGCTCGATGATCCTCGGGCAGGCAGTTTTCTGTAATTATGATTTTCTTGACAATATGAATGCGTGTGATAAAATTGATACCGAGGTGGAAAAAATGACGGATGAACTTCAGCTTGAGTACTGTGAAACAAATATAATTCACTATGATGTTGTGGAAAAGGTGCGGGCGAAGCTTCCGCCGGAGGAGCCTGTTTATGATGTTGCGGAGCTGTTTAAAATCCTCGGTGATTCAACGCGCGCACGAATTATCTGCGCATTGGAAATTTCGGAAATGTGCGTCTGTGATATCGCCGCGCTTTTAAATATGACAAGCTCCGCCATTTCCCATCAGCTCAGGGTTTTAAAACAGTCTCGTATCGTAAAATCGAGGAGAGACGGCAAAATCGTGTATTATAAGCTCGCGGATGAGCATATCCGTCAGCTATTTGATGTTGCATTTGAACACATGACAGAGGAGAATATGTAATGCAGGTATTCACCTGCATTATTTATTTGTCTTCATTGCAGTTCTTTGCTGATTTTGACGAACTGTTTTTGCAGTTTTCGCTCTTATTTGTTTCCTGTGCCTTTGTCTGCTTGTTTTCGGTCTTGAGATTCTTAGAATCGCTGTAATTTCTGTTTTCCATGAAAAACACCTCCTTCCGTTATCAAAACAATTTTGCGCAGAAAATATGATTATTATTCAGCTAATAATATTGCATACGCGCATTTTTTGTGTTAAAATATGCTGTATGAATTTATATAATACTTGCAAGGGGAGATACAGAATATGTCCGGACATTCCAAATGGCATAACATACAAAAGACAAAAGGCGCAGCCGACGCGAAAAGAGCGCAGGCATTTACAAAGATAGCAAGAGAGATCATTGTCGCCGTTAAAGAAGGCGGCAGCGGCGATCCTGCCAATAACTCAAGACTTGCCGCGGTCATCGTCAAGGCAAAGGCTGCCAATATGCCTAACGATAATATCAAGCGCACGATCGACAAAGCGCTCGGCTCCGGAAATTCCGATAACTTTGAGCGCGTAACATACGAAGGCTACGGACCTTCCGGTGTTGCGATCATTGTCGATGCCATGACGGATAACAGAAACAGAACGGCATCCGAAGTGCGTCACCACTTTGATAAATACGGTGGAAACATGGGCGCTGCGGGTTGCGTTTCATGGTCGTTTGACCGCAAGGGCGTTATCGTTGTCGATAATGAGGATGAAGAGATCGACGAAGATACGATCATGATGGATGCACTGGAAGCCGGCGCAGACGATGTCAAGGCTGAGGAAGGCGTTTATGAGGTTTACACAAATCCCGATGATTTCAGCGCGGTAAATGATGCGCTTGTTGCGGCGGGTTATAAATTCCTTTCCGCACAGATCGAAATGGTACCGCAGAATTATATAACCCTTACAAATCCCGATGATATCAAGAACATGGAAAAAATGATCGAAATGTTCGAGGATAACGAAGATGTCCAGAACGTCTGGCATAACTGGAACGAGGATTAAATCAAAAAACGCAGATAACCGCCGACCTCGGCGGTTATTTTGTCTTGCATGAGGTAGTTATTATGAATACAACAGAAAAAATAGAAGAAAAGGCATATGCCGGTTTTCAAAGCGGTATATCCTGCGCCATGTCTGTTTTCGCAGAAGCGGCGGGCGATGTCGGCATTGATGAGAAAACGGCGATGAAGATCGCGTCCGGCTTCGGAACAGGACTCGGCTGCGGCGGTATTTGCGGCTGCGTCACGGGAGCGCTTATGGCTCTCGGACTGAAATACGGTATCTGTGAACCGAATGATGATAAGCAGCATGAGATATTCAAAAAGAAACGTGCAGAATTTGAATACGAGTTCAAAGACCGATTCGGCACAATAGAGTGTACCGAAATGCTCGACGGATTGAATCCGTCATTTCCGGAGCAGAAAGCGATCGTTATTGAACGCGGCCTAAAAAAGACTGTGTGTACAAAAGCCGTTTCAGCAGCCTGTGAAATACTGAACAGGATTTTTGAAGAAGAATGATTTACCTGTCCGAAACCGCAAATAACATTCTGAAATCATATTTCCCGGACGTTTCCGTTTTTCATCGTCAGGGAAGAACGTATGACCCCGTTGACGCGCATCCCGATATGTTCATGTGCCGGTTTTCAGACGGCACAGTTTTTCACGCTGATTTGTCGGAAATAGGAAAAGAATATCCGGAAAATATTGCTTATAATGCGCTGTGTCTTGATAAATATTTCATCCACAATCTGAAATACACATCGAAAAGGCTGCTCAATGAAGCGAAAAGACGAGGCATGGAACTGATCCATGTAAAACAAGGCTACACAAAGTGTTCCTGTGTTTTCGTAAACGGCCGAAGTGTGATAACCTCGGATGACGGAATAAGCAAAACGCTTTCGGCAATTCCGGATATTGATATTTTGAAAGTGTCGCCGGGATATGTTTGTTTGCGTGGGTTTGAATACGGTTTTATCGGCGGCGCGTCGGGACTTGTCGGCGATAAGCTTGTATTCTCGGGGGATATTACGAAACACCCGGATTTTGCGGAAATTTTAAAATTCTGTTTGGAAAGAAATGTTGAAATCGAATATTTTGAGTATCCTCTTGAGGATATAGGAAGCATTCTTGAAGAACTGCCAATAAAAACAGATACGGAATAATCAAATATTTTTCACCTTCCTGCAAATGATATTTTTCAGGGAGGTGATTTTTTGCGCAGAATTTTAACTTCACTATTGGCTTGCTTCATTATCGGAACGAGTGTTCACGCGGCAAGCGAAAAAACAGTTACGCTTCCGATAATCATGTACCATCATATTTGCGAGGACGCATCGTATTTGAACGATTATACGATAACGCCCGAGCAGTTTGAAAAAGACCTTGCATATCTGTCAGAAAACGGTTATTCGTCTGTCAGCACAGCAGAGCTTGAAGCCTTTGAAAACGGCGCTGAGCTGCCGCAGAAATGCATAATGCTTACGTTTGACGACGGCTTTGAAAGCTTCTACAAATACGCAGTGCCGCTGCTGCAAAAATATGATATGTGTGCTGTCTGCGCGATCGTCGGCAAATGCGCCGATGATTTCACGGAGTACGACGACCATAATCTTCTTTACAGCTATATGACGTGGGAGGAGATAGCGGAGCTTTCTGAGTGCGAAAATGTGGAAATTTCAAACCACACGTATGATATGCATAATCTCGGTTCACGGCGCGGCTGCGGAAAGATATCAGGAGAATCAAGCGAACATTATGCTGCTGAATTTTCCGCGGACCTTAACAAAATAGAAACGAGGTTTCTCGAGCATCTCGGCTTTTGCCCGAAGGTTTTTGCATATCCATTCGGTATTATGTCTCATGAAACGGAAAAAATGCTCAGAGAACGCGGGTACGATGTCATTTTTACCTGTGAGGGCAGAAAAAATTATCTTGACAGAACAGAAGGCGAGCTTGCACGTCTCGGAAGATACAACCGGCCAAACGGCATAACAAGCGAAAAGTTTTTTGAACAGATAGCATAAACATCGTCGCCACCTTACCGTGCCGATGACAGACTGTAGATCAAGTCTCACAGAGTTTCTCCGCGATGCGGAGGAATGAAACAGAATCTGTTTTTGGGGCAGCTTTGCCGCCGCAAAAACACCTTGAGGCAAGCGCAGCTTGCCCTCGCGCCGACCAAAGAGGGCGAAGCCCGATGCGATGGAGCGCGAGTTTTTTCTTCGGCAAAGTCGTGCGGACTTTGCCGAAGATTCAGCAGCAGCTTCACGGAGAAGCTGCTGTTTGTTTGTAATTATGATTTTGATTTTAAATCTACCCAAAGCTTGTCATATAAATCAAGAATATTTTGCGGGAGATTGATATAAACCTCGCACCTTGAAAGAGTATCTTCATCAGGGAACATGACGTTGTATTCCTCTTCGGTCAGATCCTCGGAATACTCATCCCACGCTTCTTTGTTGGCGCTTGTATAGCCTGTGATGTCCATATTCGCTATACAGATATCACTTCTGCACATGAAGTTTATGAAAAGCTCCGCGTTTTTCTTGTTGTCGGCATCCTTCGGGATGCACATGGCGTCATAGAAGAGGTTTGAGCCCTCTTTCGGAATGACAAAGCGGAGTGCCTCGTTGTTTTCAAGCATCGTGAGATAGTCGCCTGCATAATACGGCCCAATCGCGGCTTCACCGCTTTCCAGCTTGTCAAATATCTGGTCCATGACATATGCCTGAAGCAGCGGTTTTTCCTGCTCAAGAATTTCATATGCCTCGTTGAGCTCCGCTTCATCCGTTGTGTTCAAATCATAGCCGAGGTATTTCAGGGCAATACCGATGGCGTCACGCGAGTTGTCGAACATGAGTATCTGGTCTTTGTATTTTTCATTGAACATGATATCCCAGGAAGTCACTTCGTCATCGACCATATCGGAATTATAGATGATGCCGACAGTTCCCCACATATACGGTACGGAATATTCTCCGGTCGGGTCGGCAAGATATTTGAACTGATCGTCGATAAGCTCATAATTCGGAATATTCGAGAAATCCAGCTTTTCGATCATATCCTCTTCGATGAAGCGAGAAAGCATGTAGTCGGACGGGAAGATAACGTCATATGTACCCGCACCTGTTTTCAGTGTCGAATACAGCGTTTCATTGGATGAAAACGTCGAATAATTGACGCGGATTCCCGTTTCCTCTTCAAACTGCTTGAAAATGCTCTCGTCTATGTATTCGCCCCAGTTGTAGACGTTGACCTCTTCCTCCGCTCCGCCGGCGCTACCCAATACGGCAAGAGGAACGGATACAACGACAAGCGCGGCGACGATGACAACGGCGACAACACGCTTTACGCGCGTGCCTCTTGTGTTTTTGCGCACGCGGATTTTTTTCGGCTTATCCTGACTTGTCTGACGGAAATTGATTATCAGAAGCAGAATAAGTACAGAGAAGAAGAGAAGCGTTGAGATCGCGTTGATTTTCGGGCTGACTTTTTTGCGCGTCATCGCGTATATCTTCATTGACAGCGTCTGGACTTTTGAGCCGGCTGTAAAATAGCTTATCACAAAATCGTCGATCGACATTGTGAATGCGATTATCATACCGTTTACGATACCGGGCATGATCTCCGGTACCATGACCTTGAAAAACGCCTGTGTCCATGTGCAGCCGAGATCCTGCGCCGCATCAACAAGGTTTGAATCCATCTGCTGGATCTTCGGCATGACCGAAAGAATGACATACGGAATGTTGAATGTGACGTGCGCGATCAGAAGCGTGAGAAAACCGAGCTTGAATTTGAGGATCGTACCGAGCGAAACGAACAAAAGACACATCGAAACGCCTGTAACGATATCCGCGTTCATGACGGGAATGTTATTGACGGCAAGCAGCGGAGAGCGCCAGCGCTTTCTCATGGTTGAAAAACCGATAGCCGCAAACGTGCCCGCAACCGTCGCAATTGCTGCGGAAAGGATCGAAACGGCAAGCGTCGTATACAGCGAGTTGAGAATCGAGGTATCATGGAAAAGCTGCGGATACCATGCGAATGTGAAGCCTGTCCAGGTTGTGCGGCTGCGCGAAGCGTTGAACGAGAAAATGATAAGCACGATGATCGGCGCATAGAGGAAAATAAATACGAGCACCATCAAAAGCTTGCCGAGCGGCGAACGTTTCTTTTTCATAGGATCACCGCCTCTTCTTCACCTGCACCGAATCTGTTCATCAGATACATGCATATCATAACGATTATCATCATGACAAGCGCAATGGCAGAGCCGAGGTGCGGATTGTACGCGGAGCCGAGAAACTGCATTTCAATGAGGTCACCGAGCAGCATATCCGTTCCTCCGCCGAGAAGCTGAGAGATAACGAACGTCGATACCGCGGGAACAAATACCATTGTAATGCCGGAGAGAACGCCGGGAAGGCTCAGCGGGAAGATGACCTTTCTGAAAACGACGGAGCCGTTTCCGCCGAGGTCCTGTGCCGCATCAATGAGGTTTGCGTCGATCTTCACGATAACCGAGTAGATCGGCAGGATCATGAACGGCAGAAAGTTATATACCATACCGAGAATGACGGCGCCCTGCGTGTTGATGATGGATATTGTCGGAAGTCCGAGAAATGACAGAAGCTTGTTCAAAAGTCCCGTGTTTTCAAGGATCGACATCCATGCGTAAGTTCTGAGAAGAAAATTCATCCACATCGGGAGCATGAACAGCATGAGAATGATTTTCTGATATCTCGGATTGATTTTTGAAAGTGTGTATGCGATCGGGTATCCGATAAGGATGCAGATGACGGTCGAGATGAGCGCAAGCAGAAAGCTTTTTCCGAAGACGCCGGCATAGCCGAACATATTTGAAAAGTTGTCAAGCGTGAACTGACCGCCGGATGTCGTAAAAGCATAGCCGACAACGAGTATGATCGGCGCAACGACGAATATCGCCATCCAGACGACGTAAGGCACGGATAAGAATTTTGACCTCATCTCACGCCTCCTCTGACTCTGCTTCCTCCGGCTCATAGTCAACATCACTGATTTCATCGTATTCAGCGCTGTATGAGCTGTAATCGCCGAACATTCCGGAGTATTTGCTCTTTTTCATAACATGGATACCGTCCGGATCAATTTTAATGCCGATTTTTGAGCCGACGGGACAGAAATCGGTAGTCTGAATAAGCCACTTAAAGCCTTTGAAATCAACGATAATATCGTAATGTACGCCCTTGAAGGTGATGTTTGTGACAAGACCGGTGAGTTTTCCGCTTTTCAAATCAGTGATATCAACGTCCTCGGGACGAATGACGACATCGACAGGCTCGTTCGGCGCAAAGCCGCCGTCAAGACATTCAAATCGTCTGCCGAAAATTTCGACAACGCCGTCTTCGATCATCGTACCGTCCACGATGTTGCTTTCACCGATGAAGTCAGCCACAAACGCATTCTTGGGCTCGTTATATATCTGCTCAGGAGTGCCTATCTGCTGAATGATACCCTCGTTCATAACGACGACGGTATCGGACATTGCCAGGGCTTCCTCCTGGTCGTGCGTTACATAAATAAAAGTGATGTCCATCGCCTTCTGAATACGCTTTAATTCGTTCTGCATATCTTTGCGCAGACGCATATCAAGCGCACCGAGCGGCTCATCAAGAAGCAGTACTTTCGGACGGTTAACAAGCGCTCTTGCAATGGCAACGCGCTGCTGCTGACCGCCTGAAAGGGACGTGACGTTTCTTCGTTCAAAGCCCTTCAGTGACACTACCTCGAGCATCTCAAGAACACGCTGTTCGATTTCCTCTTCGGAGATCTTCGGCTTTGCGATACGCAGACCGAACGCGATATTCTCAAAGACATCGAGATGCGGGAATAAAGCATACTTTTGGAAAACGGTGTTGACCGTTCTCTTGTGCGGCGGGACATCATTGATCTTCGTGCCGTCAAACAGCACGTTTCCGGATGTGGGTTTCAAAAAACCGCCGATGATACGAAGCATCGTGGTTTTACCGCATCCGCTGGGTCCTAACAGTGTTAAGAATTCTTTGTCGTTGAAATAAATGTTTATGTTGTTTAAAACAACTTCTCCGTTAAACGCCATGGAAACATCCTCAAGGCGAATCAACTCTTTTGACATTTATCCTCCCCCATTCCATTATAAAATAAAGTGAGAAAAATATACTATATTGCGGGGAGCTTGTCAATAATTTACACGAAATATTTATTCAAAAAATCAATTTTTTCGACTGTAAATTCGCGGCCGTTCAAATATTCGAGGATTCCGGAATCTGTGGTAAAAACAAACTTGATTTTATAGGAGCAGAGAAGCTGACCTTTTTCCGAATATTTTGCATTAATACGCTCGTTTCCGTATTTACCGTCACCGAGAAGCGGCGTGCCGATGGATGCAAGCTGGACGCGGATCTGATGCGTTCTGCCCGTGTGCAAAAGACATTCCACAAGCGATAATCCGTTCGCCGATCTCAATACTCTGTATTCGGTGATCGCAGTTTTTGTGCCCGGCTCGGCAGACTTTTTGATATACACCTGATTCTTGACGGCGTCTTTGAATAAATGGCTCGTGATCGTACCGGACAGCTTTTTCGGCGTGCCGACAACGACGGTGAGATATCTTTTTTCAACTTCACGGTCATGTATTTTTTCGTTCATAATACGCATGGCCTCGGCATTTTTCGCGGCTATGACAATACCGGAGGTGTTGCGGTCGATACGGTTGCATAAAGCCGGTGTGAAAGAGTTTTCCTCTTTCGGACGCCATGAGCCATTGGCGTATAAATATGCCTGTATACGCGCAATCAGCGTATCGTATGACCATTCGCCGTCTGAATGGCACAGTACGCCGACGGGCTTGTTTACAAGCATGATGTTGTCATCCTCATAAACGATGTCTAAATTCGGGGAGGAGATCTTCAGGTAGGCGTTTTGTTCATTCGGCGCTTCAAAAAAATCATCGTTGACATACATCTGCACGATGTCCCCGCTGATGAGCTTTGTGTCGCGCTTTGCGCCTTTGCCGTTGATTTTGATGCGTTTTAAACGGATATACTTCTGCGTCAGCGATGGCGGAAGAAGCGGTACGGCTTTGCCGACAAACCTGTCCAGTCTCTGTCCGGCGTCATTCTTTGATATCATGAACTCTTTCATAAATTAACCCTTGCTTTTTGTACAAAAATATAAGATAATGCAAATACGACCGTATGTTCTGCAAACTGAGTCTATTTTATCTTTTTCATCGGGAAAAAGCAAATTATTTGTTTTAAGGTCTCACAGAAATTATTAAAACCTGTACAATATAAGAGAAAGGGTTGAATTGATTGAATAACGAAAAGAAAAATTACGAGGACGGTGCTTATTCCTCTTCGAATGTAAAAAAAGGAATTTCGGCAAAAAAGCTCTTTGTTGCGATTGCCATCGTCATAGTTGTCATTATTTTGCTGCTGAGCAGCATAAAAATTATTCCCACCGGTTACACCGGCGTTCGCATCACGCTCGGGCAAATCGACACAAAAACGATTTCACCGGGGCTCACCTTAAAAATTCCGTTCATCCAGCAAATCGAAAAGGTGAACAACAAGCAGACAGATATAACTGTCTATGACCGTATATGGTCTGAAACCTCCGAACGCACAGCGCTGTACTATGAGGGCGTTGTGATTTCTTACTCCATCTGTCCTGAATATTCGGCGTGGATATGCGGACATGTTTCCAATTATACAAACAGCCTTGTCAGCAATGAAATAGTTGCATCTGCCATTAAAACAGCATCCAAAACGCTGAATTCCACAGACGCAACGAACCGCGGCCTGATAGAGCCGCTTGCCCAGCAGACGTTACAGGATTCTTTAAACGCAAAGTACGGTGCGGAAATCGTGCGTATTCACAAGCTGACAGTATCCAATATTGACTTTGAGGATACATACAACGAGGCAATCGCCCAGAAGCAAAACACACAGATCCGATACGAGCAGCAGCAGATCCAGAACCAGCTTGATCTGGAAGCGGCACAGGCCAATGCAAAAATCATAGAAACACAGGCGCAGGCGGAAGCAAACAAGAAGAAAATACAGGCACAGGCTGAAGCAGACGCCAAGCTGATCTCCGCGCAGGCGGAAGCGGAAGCAATACGCATCGAAGCAGAAGCGCAGACAGAAGCGAATGAGAAAATTGATGCGTCCCTTACCGACCGCGTTTTGAAGAAGTATTATTACGAAACATGGAACGGAGAGCTCCCAAAATATGTAGCCGATTCGGAGACCGGTGTCATGCTCAACGTCGAATAATCGGACATTTCAGCATAAAGTTGAATATCATGAAAAAAACATTTGACAACAGGATATTATTGAATTATAATATCTTAGCAACAAAGGCAGGTGTGTTATGCAGCTTGATTTAAGAGAGATCATCAATATTCCGGACAGCAGGGTGAGTTTTGATTATTCACCGGATCTGTCAGGACTTGAGACAGGCTCTGTGATTGAGATAAAGCAGGACGCACACGCTGCGGGAGAAATCAGAAATATTGCCGGAATGCTTGTTTTTTCCGCGCATCTTACGGTGACTACGGTATGCCAGTGCGCAAGATGCCTGAAAGAAGCTGAACGCAAAGTCGAGCTTGCTATAAGCGCGACCCTTTCGGACGGAGAAGACAGCGATGACCCGGATATGTTCTTCCTTGACGGTAACCTTGCCGATGTTGACGAAATTATAGTCAACGCGTTTGTGCTGAATACGGAACAGCGTTATATTTGCAGAGAAGATTGCAAGGGCTTGTGTCCGAAATGCGGCGCGGATTTGAATGCAGCGCCCTGTAATTGCAGGGAAGAACCCGACCCCAGGCTTGCTGTCTTAGGGCAGCTTCTGGAGAATGAATAGCAGGAGGTGTCACCATGGCAGTACCTAAGAGAAAAGTTTCAAAGGCAAGAAGAGACAAGAGACGTTCTTCCACATGGAAGCTCAGCGTTCCCGGCCTTGTAGCTTGCCCTAAGTGCGGAGAGCTCCACATGCCCCACAGAGCATGTAAGGCTTGCGGAACTTATAACGGACGTGAAGTCATCTGATTTTGCAATAACGTGCATTTAGTAAAAGGCGGGGAAACACCCCGCCTTTTGTCTTGACAGGAATTATTATGGAAACACAAATCATCGAAATCAAAAGCGGAAGCTGTGCGGACAGACATATTTTCTCCGTCGGAGACAGGATCGTGTCAATCAACGGACATAAGATCGTGGACGTGCTCGATTACAAATTCTTCTCGTATGACGCTTGCCTCCGCGTACAGGTGCTTACACCTGACAATAAGCTGAAGCTTATCAAACTGAATAAAGACTTCGGAGAAGACCTCGGGCTTGATTTTGAAACGTATCTTATGGACAAGCCGAAGGCGTGCGCGAACAGATGTATTTTC
>JAZRYQ010000002.1:0-7270 GCA_045600805.1 Candidatus Alloscillospira sp.
CAAGGTCAAGATTCATGGAGCCGACAACGCAAACAGGTTTCGTGAGTATCTCCTTAAAACGCTTTGCGTAAGGGATATTCATCCCCCGCGGCAGATAGACCGGCGCGTTGATAACGGGCAGGAGGCTGTCCTCCTCCAAAAGTCCGCGCGAGACATGCAGTAGGTCTATGTACGGCTCGATGACTTTTGCGTATGCAAGCGTTTCCTCCAGCGTTGTCATATCCGGCAGGACTTCCTCGGCGGAAATTCTGTATTCGATTCCGATTTTGCCGCCTGTCGCCTCACGGATCGCCGTCAGCAATTCGATCCCGAAACGGCATCTTCCGTCGAAGCTTCCGCCGAAGCGGTCTGTTCTGTGATTGAATTTCTTGTTGAAAAACATCGACGGAACATTTCCGTGACCGCCGTGTACCATCACCATGTCAAAGCCCGCATTCATGGCAAGGCGCGCGCCGTTTGCGAAAAGGCGTATGATCTCTTCCACATCCGCCGTGCTCGTTTCGTTTACGACCTTCATCGGGTCAGAGAGCATATATCTTGAATGTACCATCTCGATGCTCGCTTTTGCGCCGTATCGTTTTATGCCCTCCGCCATATCGGCAAGATACGATATCTTCATCGGGTCTGAGAGCGTCAGCGTTCTGCCGCCGCGTCCCTGGTCAACGCTTGTGACACCGATCGTCACAAGTCCTGCGCCGGAGGCGGCAAGAGAGCAGGTATACTTGAAAAACTCCTGTGAAACCGCGCTGTCCGGCCCTGCCAGAAACGGGGCTGCCGGTGCGACCTCGATCCTGTTTTTCAGTGTGACGGGGCCGATTTTTATCGGCCGGAAAATTGCTGTCTTTTTCATTTTACCCCTCCGCTATCATTTCCGTAAATTCCGCTTCGCTGATTATCTTAATTCCGAGCTGCTGCGCCTTTGTGAGCTTTGAGCCGGCGTTTTCGCCTGCCAAAACAAGCGACGTCTTTTTTGAAACGCTTCCGGCGCACTTTCCGCCATTCCGCACAATTATCTCTTCGATCTCTTTCCGTCCGTAATGGGCAAGCGTTCCCGTAACTACGATCGTAAGTCCCGCAAGCTTATCCGTTCCCGCGCTCTCCGGCATTTTCATATTCACGCCGAGATTTCCGAGTTTTTCCATAACCTCTCTGTTTTTTTCGTCCGAAAAATACTCGGTAAGGCATTGTGCCGTTGTCTGTCCGACATCGTCTATCTGCACAAGCTCGTCCATGGATGCATTTATCAGCGTTTCCAGACTGTCATAATGCTTCATGATATCGCGCGCCGTGTTTTTTCCGACGTTGCGTATTCCGAGTCCCGCAAGAAGTCTTACGGGCTCATTCTGCTTTGAGGCTTCGATCGCGGCAAGAATTTTATCCGTGTTTTTCTCTTTTCCGATGATTCCCTTTTCCACGAGCTCGTCGCGTCTGTCTTTCAGCGTGTAAATATCCGCAAACGATGTGATATATCCCTCTTTGATGAGCGTATCGACAAGTGTTTGTCCGAGCCCCGCGATATTCATACAGTCAAGAGAGGCAAAATACGCGATATTGCGTGAAAGCTGAGCAGGACACGACGGGTTGACGCATCTTATGTCTGCGGTGTCCTCCTCGCGGATAAGCTTTGACGAGCAAACCGGGCAAAGCTCCGGCGCCTTGAATACGCTTTCCGGCGCTTTCACGCAGCCGTTCAGCTTCGGGATGATCTCGCCGCTTTTATACAGCCTGTATTCTCCGCCGACGCCGACGGTCATTTCATTGATATAATCCTGATTGTGGAGCGTCGCGTGCGTGACGCTCGTTCCGCAGAGTCTTGCGGCTTTCCCTGTCTCACGGTCATGAAATTCCGCTGTAAACGTGAGTTTACCCGTTCTGCCGACGTTTACAAGGATATCGTCGATCACAACGATACGCTCCTCCGGCGGGTATTTATACGCGATATGGCCGCTTGTATACTTGCTGCCTGCCGGAAAATCATCTCTGTATGCTATATTGTCAAGCTTTACGACCGCGCCGTCAAGGTCATACGGAAGCGTTTCACGCATCTGCCCTATTTCGTCGATCGCCGCGATGACCTCCTCGGCTGTACTGCATATTCTGTGAAAAACCGTCGGAACGCCGGCGTTTTTCAGAATATCGAGTGCCGCGCAGTGGCTTGTCATCATTTCATCCGGCCCCTGCTGGATATTGAACGCGAGCATTTTCAATCCGCGTCTTTTCGTAACCGCACTGTCAAGCTGGCGGAGCGTTCCCGCAGCAAGATTTCTCGGATTTGCCGCCGGCTTTTTGCCGTTTTCCTCACACCAGGCGTTGAAGCGTTCAAAATCATCGTGGCTCATGTACACCTCGCTGCGTACCTGGAGGGAATCATAGGGCAGTACGAGCGTTTTTTGTACATCCTTTATTACGAGCGCATTCGCCGTGACATCCTCGCCCTCGACGCCGTTCCCGCGTGTTTCGGCAAGCGTAAGATGCATTGCTCCGTCCTCGCCCTTTGCGTATCTGAGCGTCATGCTCAGTCCGTCGATTTTCGTTTCGACGGAAAACAAGCAGTCCGGATGCACATTTTGACATTTTTCAACAAATCTCACGACATCTTCTTTTGTGAAAACATCCTCGATGGAAAGCATCGGCACATCGTGCGTCACCTTTACACCGGCTTCGCGCTTTACCGTGCCTCCGATTTTCTGCGACGGCGAATCCGGCGTTACCCAATCCGGATGCTCCCGCTCGGCTTTTTTGAGCGTCTGCATAAGCTCATCGTATTCTTTATCGCTTATCTCGGATTCATCCTGATTGTAATACTTGTCCATATGGTAGTTGATCGTATCAAGCAGGGCAAGATATTCTGTTTTGTCCATTTCGCCGTACCCTCCGAAAATTTATTTCTGTCTGTAACCTGACAGGAAGTCCGAAAGCTTTGCCACAGCCTGCTCCAGAACGCGCATTTCGGGAAGATAAACTATCCTGAAATGGTCAGGCTCCGTCCAGTTGAAGCCCTTTCCGCAGGTGATGAGAATTTTCTTTTCGCGCAGCAGGTCAAGCGCGAATTTTTCATCGTCAACGATGCCGAATTTTTTCGTGTCGAGCTTCGGGAATATGTAAAACGCGGCACGCGGCTTTACAGCCGTTACACCCGGGATCGAATTAAGGGCATTATAGATATAATCTCTCTGCTCGTAAAGTCTGCCGCCTGGCAAAAGCAGCTCATTGGCGGACTGATATCCGCCGAGAGCCGTCTGAATGATGCTCTGCGCCGGAACATTTGAGCAAAGGCGCATATTGGAAAGGAGATTCAACCCTTCGACATATCCTTTTGCGCGTGATTTATCACCGGCAAGGCACATCCAGCCGCAGCGGGACCCCGCCACGCGGTGCGACTTTGAAAGGCCGTTGATGCACACGGTGAGAAGGTCGGGTGCAAGCGAGGCAAGCGCTATATGTTCGCCTTCTCCTTCAAGCACAAGACGGTCATAGATCTCATCGGCAAACAGGATAAGGTCAAATTCACGGGCAAGGTCAACGATTTTCTGCAAAACCTCTTTCGGATAAAGCGCGCCCGTCGGGTTATTCGGGTTGATGACAACGATGCCCTTTGTTTTATCCGTTATCTTGGCGCGCATATCGTCAATATCGGGATACCATTCGCTTTTTTCATCACAGATATAATGCACGGCTTTGCCGCCGGCAAGCGTCACGCACGCGGTCCATAACGGATAATCCGGCGCCGGAACGAGAATTTCATCACCGTTATCGACAAGTCCCTGCATACACATGGAAATAAGCTCACTTGCACCGTTTCCCGTGTAAATATCCTCCATGCGCACATTCGGGATCTTTTTGTTCTGACAATATTGCATGATCGCCTTGCGCGCTGAAAATAGCCCTTTTGAATCGGAATAGCCCTCCGTTTTGCGAAGATTGTATATCATATCGACAACGATCTCGTCCGGTGCGTAAAAGCCGAACGGATAGGGATTTCCGATATTGAGCTTTAAAATATCCGTTCCCATTGCCTCCATGCGGCTTGCCTCTTCCATGACAGGGCCGCGAATATCATAGCAGACATTATCAAGCTTATGGGATTTTCCGTATGTTTTCATAATTACCCTCCTTTGTATATCTGCGGCGTATCACCGACTATCACGGTCTCCGCCACGATCATCGTCACACAAACATCGTCATGCTCTCTGCCCGACGGGAGCAGAATGTCAAGTCCGACCGTAAAATCAAGCAGTACGCGGTGAAGCGTCTGATTGATTCCCGTACTTTCAAACTCGTTGCGCATTTCCGCGTGAAGATTCGACACCGATAAAACGCGTACCTTGATGCTCGGTCCGCGCCCGTACAGCAGCGTTGACGGAAAAAGGCATCCGATCGGGACTTTGACGTCCATTTTCTCGTCAGACGACAGCATTTCAAAAACACGTTTCGTCACACCGGACTGTATTCTGTTCAGCTCCGCGGAATTTATGCATATCGCCGTAATATCTCCGGATGCGTTTTTCTCGAGCGTGACAAGCCCTTCGGTCTGACACTGCGAGATAGCCTCGGAAACATAGCTTGTTACCGATGTATTTAAGAGCAGCTTTGTTTCCTCGAGAATTGCCGGCGTTGCGGCACGAACAGCAAGCACCGCGAGTATCGTAAAAGCCGAAAACACGGCAAATGCGGCAATCGGTTTGCCGGTGCGTTTAAAATCATAACAGTAACGTCTCAGCCTTCGATGCACAGAGTATCACCTCTGATACAATCTATGCCGAAGCTGTTTATTTTAGCAACATATCACACGCAAGACATATGCCGAGCCTTCCCGCTTCAAACGTAAGCCCGCCCTGCATGTACACTCTGTACGGACTGCGCATCGGGCCGTCCGCCGACAGTTCTATCGACGAGCCGGAAATAAACGCGCCCGCTGCCATGATAACCGGGCAGTCATACCCCGGCATATCCCACGCCTCCGGCGTCACATATGAATCGACCGGTGAGCCTGCCTGGATACCGCGGCAGAATTTTGAGAGCATCTCCGGTGAGCGCAGATCGATCGTCTGCACGATATCCGAGCGTTTATCATTCCATTTCGGCGATGAGTCATATCCCAATTCTTCCATCATTTTCGCGCAGAAAACGGCTGTTTTCAATGCCTGTGCCGTTATATGCGGCGCCATGAAAAAGCCCTGATAAAGAAGCCGGTTGTTTCCGAGCGTCGCGCCGACTTCCCCGCCGATGCCGGGGCTTGTCAGATGAAATGCGGCGTTTTCTATGAGGTCTGCTCTGCCGGCAAGATAGCCCCCTGTCGGGGCAAGTCCGCCGCCCGGATTTTTGATGAGGGAGCCCGCTATGAGATCCGCCCCTACCTGCGTCGGCTCAAGCTTTTCCGTAAACTCACCGTAGCAGTTATCGACGATGATCGCCGCGTTTTTATTGACACGGTGGACGATCTCACAGATTTTTCCGATTTCCTCAACGGTGAACGCATCGCGTCCGGAGTAACCGCGTGAGCGCTGCACGGTCACGGCGGTGACGGCTTCATCCGCCGCCGCTGTTTCGATTGCCGCATAATCCGGCTTACCGTTTGGCGTTAAATCGACCTGTTTATAGTTTACGCCGTAATATTTAAGGGAGCCGTGGTCATTGCCCGTGATTCCTATCGCCGCCTGCAGCGTGTCATATGGAAGTCCCGTTGCGGCAAGCATCGTGTCACCCGGTTTTACCGCCGCGAAAAGCGAAGTTGTTATCGCATGTGTGCCGTTTACAAATCCTATTCTGACAAGTGCGCTTTCCGCTCCGAACACACGCGCGTAAATCTTATCGAGCGTGTCTCTTCCCTTGTCGTCATAGCCGTAACCGGTCGTTCCGGCAAAGCAGCCTTCGTCAACGCGCATTTCTCTGAATGCGTCGAGCACTTTTTCCGTATTGTACTGCGCGATCTCATCGATCTCGCGCAGCTTCGGCTCAATTTCGCGCATGGCATTTTCCGCCATGTCGCACACCTTACGGGAAATTTCCATCATAAAAGTGCCTCCGCGTTGTCAAGCAGCAGTCCGACAAGCTTTCGCATCTGCATAATATCGTCGATCGACGCGCAGGAAGCCGGCGTGTGGATATTTCTGATGGCCGCAGCGATGCCGCACACTCTCGCGCCGCCGTTTGAACGCTGTATTGCCGATGCGTCCGTTCCTCCGGCAATCATGGATTTTGTCTGCCATTTTACGCCGTTTTTGTCTGCAAGCTCCGTGATTTTTCTGTGCAGGTCGCGTGTATAGATCGTTCCCCTGTCCATAAACGGAATGACGACGCCTTTTCCCGGCGTACAGATTTTCTTTTCACCTTTCACATCCGGCATATCCGCCGCCGTCGTACCCTCGCAGATGATCGCAAGGTCGGGCTTAACAGAGAACGACGCCGCAAGCGCACCGCGCGTTCCGACCTCTTCCTGCACGGTAAACGCAAAATACGTGTCATACGCAAGGTCTGTTTTGATAATATCCATCATGACGGCGCAGCCGACGCGGTCATCTATCGCTTTTGCCTTCAGCATACCGTCCCCGTATTCAAAAACCGTATTTTTGAACGCTCCCGTATCTCCGAGCGTCACAAGCTTTTCCGCGTTTTCCCCGGAGGATGCACCGATGTCGATGAACATATCATCGACCTTCGGGATTTTTGCTCTCTCGTCGGCTTTGACAAGGTGGATAGCCTTGTTGCCGATGACGCCGTAAACGCGATTTTCACCTATCCATACCTCTTTGCCGATGAGAACACGCCTGTCGATCCCGCCGGCGCAGGCAAATTTAAGATATCCGTCGTCCGTTATCGAGGTGATGATAACGCCGACCTCGTCCATGTGGGCGGCAAGCATGACGGTTTTGTCAAGATGCTCAGCACCCTTTTTGAACGCGATGAGATTGCCCATGGCGTCAACACGCACATCATCGGCAAACGGTGTGATTTCCGATTTTATATAGTCTCTTACGGTATCCTCCGTGCCCGTTACGCCGTCAAGCGCACAGAGCTTTTTTAGTGTTTCAAGCATTTTTACCCCTCCTTACATCGCTCTTACAGCCGCGGCGATGATCTGTGCCACGCTCTCGGCATCGTCAAGCGATATTACCTCGACCGGTGTGTGCATATATTTAAGCGGCAGAGAGATAAGCGCTGAGCACACTCCCTCGCGTGTTGTCTGAATGACCGTTGTATTCGTGCCGCTGTCTCCGCCGGGGTCAACGCACATCTGATATTTAAAGCCGAAGTTGTCCGCCTCGGCGCA
>JAZRYQ010000003.1:0-4542 GCA_045600805.1 Candidatus Alloscillospira sp.
CATACATTAGCCCGAGAGAAACACCGGCAGCGCCCTCCCGGAGCGCCTTTTCAATAATATTCAGCATCTTTTTCTCTTCTTCGGCGGTGAGCTTTCTGTTTTCATATCCGCTTACCGACGCTCTCGCGGAGCAGTGACCGACAAGAGTTGCCATATTGCAGGGCATATTGCGGTCGGTGGCAGAGGCGTATTCGGCAAAGGTGCCGTATTTGCCTGTTGTATCATTGAAGAAGAAAAGTCCGCCGCCGATTTTGTCCTTATAGGGGGTATCGTCGTCAAAACCGATGGTCGAAAGTCCGCAGTTTCCAGCTACGAATGTGGTGATACCCTGACGGATGAACGGCTCAAAATATCTGAGCGGTTCTTTTTTGATGGCGAACCAGTCGTTGTGGGAATGCACGTCAATAAAACCGGACGCGAGTGATTTGCCGCCTAGGTCGATGACCTTATCGGCTTTTGCGGTGTCGATTTCTCCGACCTCAAGGATACGGTCGTCCTCAAATAAAACCGAACCCGCATAGGCGTCACAGCCCGTACCGTCATAAATCCTGCAATTTGTAAGTAACGTTTTCATATTCTGCCTCCTGCTTTTTTAGTTGTTTCTCAAATAATGAGTATTTTTCCCTAAGCCTAAACGGCTTATCGTTTTATCGTTAACAAGCTTTTTTAACGCGCTTTCCACGGATGAGCTGCCGAGGCTCGGACAGTTTTCAAGAGCGTCCTGCTTTGTAAATGTGCCTATCGTCCTTAACGCATACGCTTTCACAATATCGTATGATGTGCTTTTTGTTCCGTCCTTGTTTACCGTATCGAGCCGGCTTTCAAAATCTCTGTAACAGGACAGTATGATCCCGAGCATATACTTGATAAAATACTTCGGATCGTTTTCGTTTGTATGCCAGCCCTTGTCGGAACGCATTAAGGCATCATAGTACGCCTCTTTCGTGTCGGCAATGGCTTTTTCTATGCTGATATATCTGCCGACCTCATAGCCGCTTTGATACAATAATAATATCGTAAGCAGCCGGCTCATTCTTCCGTTACCGTCATTAAACGGATGAATACAAAGAAAATCAAGAATAAAGCACGGAATCAAAATCAGCGGATCCACGATTTGTTTTTTCAGAGCGGTATCAAAGGTTTCGCAAAGCTCATTGACGGAGTCTGCCGTTTCATACGGTTCAACAGGCTTAAACAGCAGCTGTTTTGTTCCGTCCGGCATTACGGCGTCAATTTCATTATCGGTCGTCTTGAAGCTTCCCCCATACGATAAAGGCGTGTATTTCAATAAGTCTCTGTGCAGCTGTAAAATATAGGTCGGTTTTACGGGAATGGCGTCATGGCTTTCGTGAATAAGGTTTAATACATTTCTGTAACCGAGTATTTCTTCTTCATCACGGTTTCGCGGGGTCGTTTTATCAGCCATAAGCTGCTTCATACGGGGCTTCGTTGTTACGATACCTTCTATGCGGTTTGAGGCTTCCGTGCTTTGATTTCTGGCAATTTCAATCAGTCGGTCAAGTTCAACCGGTTTTCGGGTTAAGAATGATGCCTGTTTTCCTTTGTATTCACGGATTTGTGCGATATAGGATAAAATCTCGTTATCCCAGGTTCTGCTTTCAAGCTGTGAATAATCAAAATGCCGCATTGGCATTCATTCCTTTCTCCCAAACTTCAACTGTTGCTCCCAATTATAATATGAATTTGTGAGAAAATCAATACGGCTTGTGGGATAAACTGTTCGTTTTCTCTGTTTTCCATCAAAATCAAGAATGCCGACAAGGGAGTGCCAACAGATACAACTTGACATTCTTGATTCACACTTCTATTGACAAGAAACCTATCATAGTGTATGATGATATCAGGTTAATATGATAGGCGGAGTTGAAATGGATAATTTGTATAAAACCATTCGGACAATGGCAAAATTAAATCAGGAACAGTTTGCGAAAGAACTCGGAACAACGGTTCTTTCTATAAACAGATGGGAGAACGGGAAAACCGAGCCGAACAAAATGGCACAGAATCAGATGCTTCGTTTCTGTACGAAACATAAGATCGAACTCGGAGAACTGATTGTCAAAAGAAAAGAATATACCGAACAGAATAAGGAATTGATTCTCTATCACGGTTCAAAAAAAGGCATCAAGGGCGAGATCGAGCCTATCAGCCGAGAAGAGTGTGATTTCGGCGCCGGCTTCTATATGGGAACCGGAACTCTTCAGCCGCTCACGCTTGTCTGTTCGGAAGCAAGTCCGAAATTCTATACGGTATCTCTGGATACGACCGGATTAAAAACTCTTGAACTCGGCATTGATCCGGAATGGGCAATGCTGATCGCATATAATCGCCGGGAAATGGAGAGCGTTAAAGGAAGCAAAATATATGAAAAGTACGCGCATCTGACGGACGGTTACGATCTTGTTGTCGGATATATTGCAAATGACCGTATGTATACAGAGCTTGCCCGTTTTTTCAGGGGCGATATATCCGATGCCGCATTGTTGAATTGCTTGTCGGCTCTTGATCTCGGGAGGCAGTATGTTGCCATTTCCGAAAAAGCGTGCAGGCAAATTGAAATCCTCAAAGAAGAATCATTAACACAGCTTGAACTGTCCGTACTTGAAGATATGAGCGTGAAAAGAAGAAAAGAAGGTATCCGTCTTGCCGATGAGATTGTAAAGCAGCACCGCCGTGAGGGACTCTTTTTTGATGAAATCATAGGAGGATAATGCAATGCTGGATTCCATTGAGATTTCTCTGTGCCGGATGCAGGGGCATCTATTTGAATTGTCCGCAGAAAAAGGATATGACAGTGAGGCGTTTGTTAAGGCATTTATGAATGGCGGGATCGCGATTGATCTGGACAAATCTTTCAATCATGCCCAGTGGGCGGGAGAAGAATATCTGCTTTCCCGATTGTCCGATGAAAATCCGGAGGCTGTAAAGCGCGGGGCGGTTCTTGATTCGGAAACATTGTTCTGGACCGGTTATCTCTACCGTTATTGGCATTACTATACCGGTGAAGCCAGTAAGACGATTTATAAACAAGCTCCGATAGCGGTGATGAACCGGGTGTATCTGCCATATCACACGATGAGCATAGAAATGGCAATCGACAGATTAAAAGAAACCTTTGCAGATAAATCAGTAAAGTGATTTGTCAATAGATAAAAAACTTAATATATTGACCTTTGTATAATGTACTTGTATAAGGATATATAAAAACGGAAAACATAGACAACTCAAAAGAGCGGTACGGATAAAAACGTGCCGCTCTTTTTGTAAGGAGGCGAAATGAAAATGGAAGAAAAAAGAATGATCGGCGAATATGAAGTGGTCGATTCTATGTATATCGGTCATAAAGAGATCGCTATTGCGAAAAATCCGTATGCCGCAAAAGATGAAAGATATATTTGCTGCTATATGCTCATTCTTTCCGTGACCGCGTTTGCTTCGGGCACCGATCCTCTTACCGCAGTCAGCAATCTTTCCACCTTTATCTTCGGACTGATCCGTGCCATCGGTCTTATCCTGCTCGGCTTCGGCGTCGTTCTGCTCGGTCTTTCGTTCAAGTCGCACGATCCTTCGCAGAGAGCCAACGGTTTTATGACGATTGCGGGGGGATATTGATAACTTTCGCGAAAGAAATCCTTGATCTTATCGTCGGCTGATTTATTCGACAGGATTTGCTTGACAATTCTTGATATGTACGCTATAATGTACACATAAGGAGTGTGATAATATGACAAATATCAATGCAACAACCCTCCGCAAGGATCTGTTCGGAATGCTGGCAAACGCGATAAAGTACAACGAAGTAATCAATGTCAACACAAAGGACGGCAACGCGATCATTCTTTCAGAGGAAGAGTATAACGGTATTCTGGCTACTCTTGAGCTTTGTTCAAATCCAGGACTGAAGGATAAGCTTATTGCCGGGGCTGCCGAGCCTGCGGAAGAATGTGTGGATGTTGACGAGGTCGTCTGGTGATGTATAAAGTTGTTGTAACGAAACAGGCACTCAAGGATTTCCCGAAGCTGACCTCTGCGGGACTTGATAAAAAAGCAAAAGCGCTTATTGAGCTCCTGAAGGAAAGTCCGTTTCAGAATCCACCCGCTTATGAAAAGCTTGTCGGTGATCTGGACGGGTTGTACTCACGGAGAATCAATATCAAGCACCGCCTTGTGTATGCCGTAGATGAAGAAAAACAAATTGTAAAAATCGTAAGCGCATGGTCGCATTACGAAAATATCTGAAATCAAGGACTGTCCGAAAAAAAACGGGCAGTCCTTTTGAATTGAGGTGAAAAACCATTGGAATCAAGTAACTGGGTAGTTAATAATCTTCAGAACGCTTTAACGACGTGGAATGACAAGCTCAGTGAAATATGGCTTCTGCTTACGCAGTCTCCCGAACAGTTCAAGGGAGGAGCGATATGGAACGTCATCGTAAACATTCACGGCGCATTGCAGGCAATAGGCTATTCTCTGCTGGTTCTGTTTTTTGTGATCGGAGTCATAAAGACCTGCGGAAACTTC
>JAZRYQ010000004.1:0-3855 GCA_045600805.1 Candidatus Alloscillospira sp.
AAAACATCCCGCCATTGTATTTCTTCTGCACTTTTGCGATGACGATTATGCCCGCGATGATGCCGACAAACAGTATCGCTCCCGCGGCTTTTGATAAGCGGAAAAGCCCGGCTATGCCGCTTACAAGCATTCCCGCGGCGATGACAAAGAGTCCGGCGGAAAACTCTTTCCCGTACTTTTTCTTATCCTCCTCCGCGATTTTCGTCTGATGATAATCGTGGATAAGATTTGTATTGCCCTTGTAAATTGCTGCACCGAGTACAGCAAAAACAGCGGCAATCACAAGCATAAAAATGAAATATGTAATCATACTGTCACCTAAAAATGCAGGGGCTTTGCAGCGCAAAGCCCCTTATTTTCTATCTGTCTTCCCGGAAATAGGACTGACCGAGGGCAGCAGGTCCGAGATTTTCTTTTTTCTTTCTCACGCTGACGAAAACAAGGACAAGGATCGTCACGATATACGGAAGCATCTTGAATATCTCCTGGGAGGAACGGGTAAGTCCCGAGATATAGAAATACATCCAGGAGAGAATTCCGAACAGATAAGCGCCCCATATCGCATGACTTGCTTTCCAGCGCGCGAAAATTACGAGCGCAACGGCAAGCCAGCCGAGACTTTCCAGCGCCCCGTCCGAGGACCATGTGCCGCTTGTGTAATCCATGACGAAGAAAAGTCCGCCGAGTCCCGATATCGCCGCGCCGATGCAGGTGCAGAGATATTTGTACTTCGTTACGTTTATACCCGCAGCGTCAGCCGTCGCCGGATTTTCACCGACAGCTCGCACATTCAGTCCGACACTTGTTTTCTTCAGAAACCAGTTTACGAAAATGGCTATGATCACGGCAAGATAGACCATAAAGCCGTATGACAGGAACATTTCCCCGAAATAACCGAGCCGCAGCGTATTATTGAGATTTGCCGTAAAAACAGACGCGGTTGCGACAACGCGCACCTGACCGACGCCACCGGCGATCTTGCTGATAGCACCGCCGAAGAAGTTGGCAAAGCCGCCGCCGAAAATCGTCAGTGTAAGACCGGCTACGTTCTGATTTGCCCTGAGTGTTATCGTCAGTACGCTGTAAATCAGTCCCGCCAGGACCGAGCCTATAAGCGCGCAGAGGACCGCCAGAATAAAACATATGATTTTTGACGGGTCCGTTCCGGCGACCGTACAGGAATTTTCATAGATAAATGTCCCGATAAGACCGCAGATACCGCCGATACACATGATGCCCGGCACACCGAGGTTCAAGTTCCCGGAGCGCTCTGTCAGGATTTCTCCGACTGCTCCAAGCAGGATGACCGTTCCGAAAACGATCGCGGAGGTAAAAAGGGATGCAAATTGTGTCATTTCTCTTCTGCCTCCTTTACATTTTTGCGGAAATTAAGCTTATAATTAATGAAAAATTCGCTGCCTATTATGAAAAACAGGATTATACCTGTCAAAATCTGCGAGGCATACTCGTTAAGCTCGTATTTTGACGCGATCTCCGCCGCTCCGCGCTCCAAAAACAGAAGCAGGAACGTAATGAGTATCATGACAAATGTGTTGAATTTTGCAAGCCATGCGACGATGATCGCCGTGAAGCCCTTGCCGCCTGCCGTTGTGGAGGAAATCGTATGGGACGAGCCGGCAACGGCCAAAAATCCCGCAAGACCGCAGATACCGCCGGAAATAAGCATCGTTCTGCGCACAACATGCGATACGCTGATACCTGCGTATTTTGCCGTGTTCTCACTTTCACCGACGACCGCTATTTCATACCCCTGTTTAGACCAGCGCAGATACGCAAACACGGCTATGACAACGACCATGACGATAATGACGTTCAGAACATACTGCTGCCCGAATATGGCAGGGAACCAGCCGCCCTTTGTGTTCTGATTGATAAGTCCGACCGAGTTTGATCCCGGAGGATTTTCCCACTTGGAAACGAAGAATTTCGCAAGCTGGATGGCAACATAGTTCATCATAAGCGTGAACAGCGTTTCGTTTGTGCCCCATTTTGCTTTGAACAGCGCCGGAATAAGGCCCCAGAGCGCGCCTGCAATAATACTGGAAACACCCATGATGATCAGTATCAGCGTCGACGGCATCGTATTTCCGAAATAAATCATCCACGCAGCCGTGACGATACCGCCGAGAAGCACCTGCCCCTCCGCGCCGATATTCCAGAATCGCATTTTAAACGCCGGGGCAAGTCCTACGCCGATGCAGAGAAGGAACATCGCATCACGGATCGTATTCCATGATTTTCTTGTGCTTCCGAACGCACCCTCCCACATCGTACCGTAAACCTTCACGGGGTTTAACTTTGTCATGGCGAAAATAACAAGCCCGCAGATGACAAGCGCAATAACGATCGCGAGAAGACGGATAGCCCATGCGCGCGGCTTTGAAATGGATGCTCTTCGCGTTATATGTACAAAAGGCTCACGCACTTTTTCATTATTCACCTGTCTCACCTCCGCCAACACTTGTCATAAGTCTTCCGACCTGCTCTTTTGTCGTTGTTCGTCCGTCAACAATGCCGCTCAGCTTGCCCGAGCACAGGACAAGAATTCTGTCACACAGCTCAAGCAGAACGTCAAGGTCTTCTCCGACGAAGATAACGGCAACATCTTTTTTCTTCTGCTCGTTTATCAGATCGTAAATCATATACGATGAATTGATGTCAAGTCCGCGAACGGCGTATGCCGTCATAAGCACGGTCGGATTATCGGAAATTTCACGTCCGACAAGCACCTTCTGAACATTGCCGCCGGAAAGTCTTCTGACCTGCGTCGAAATTCCCGGCGTGTTGACTTCAAGCTCCTTGACGACTTTCGTTGCAAGCTTGCGGGGCGATTTCCTGTCAGCAAAGAAGCTGTGACCGCGTCGGAAGCTTCTCAGAAGCATATTATCCGTAATATCCATGCTTCCGACAAGTCCCATACCGAGCCTGTCCTCCGGGACAAAGGAAAGCGAAACGCCCATCGTTGCGATGGAAAGCGGGTCTTTTCCGACAAGCTCTTCCTTTTTTCCGTCCTCTTCGATATACGTTATGCTGCCGCTTGACGGCTTCTGAAGTCCCGCGATCGCTTCGAGCAGCTCTTTCTGCCCCGAGCCCGATACACCGGCAATTCCGAGGATCTCGCCCGTTCTTGCGGCAAAGCTTACGTTGTCAAGCTTTGTCACGCCATCGTTATCAATGACGGTAAGATTCTCGACTACGAGCTTCGGCTGCGGATTCACCGGCTGCGGTCTTTCTATATTCAGCGTCACGGCATGACCGACCATCATATTCGTCATTTCCTGCGGGTTTGTGTCCTTGATGAGCATATCACCGACAAAGTAGCCCTTGCGCAGAATGGCAACTCTGTCCGCCACTGCCATGACCTCGTTGAGCTTATGCGTGATGATGACAACGGCTTTTCCGTCTTTTTTCATATTGCGCATGACATCAAAGAGTCTTTCCGTTTCCTGCGGCGTTAAAACTGCTGTCGGCTCGTCAAGTATCAGAATATCGGCGCCGCGGTACAGGACCTTGATGATCTCAAGTGTCTGCTTTTCGGAAACGGACATATCATATACCTTACGCTTCGGGTCCATTATGAATCCGTATCTGTCACATATTTCCTTTATGCGTTCTCCGACCTTCTGGAGATTGATTATCTTGCTTTCATTCAGCCCGAGAACTACGTTTTCTGCGGCGGTAAGCACATCAACAAGCTTAAAATGCTGATGGATCATCCCGATGCCATAGGAAAATGCATCTTTCGGGGAGGCGATGACGACCTCTTCCCCGTTGATGAAGATCTGCCCTTCATCCGGGAAATAGATGCCGGAGATCATATTCATCAGCGTTGTC
>JAZRYQ010000005.1:0-3411 GCA_045600805.1 Candidatus Alloscillospira sp.
CGGAAGAAGCTACGTTTATGCCGCCATGCGCGTAACAGGTGCCGCCGACCCGACAGTTCCGATCACGGAAACGCCGGCAGGCAAGCTTCCGCAGAGAAAAATCGTCACATCTGCCGCAGCGGGTTACAGCTCTTACGGCAATCAGATAGGTCTTGCAACCGGTCAGGTCGATGAACTGTATCACCCCGGGTACGCCGCAAAGCGCATGGAGGTCGGCGCTGTGATTGCCGGCGCTCCCGCAGAAAACGTGCGCCGTGAACGTCCCCGCCCCGGTGATATCGTTATTTTACTCGGCGGCAGGACGGGTCGTGACGGCTGCGGCGGCGCTACCGGCTCGTCAAAATCCCATGACCTTCATTCGCTTGAAAACTGCGGTGCGGAGGTGCAGAAGGGCAATGCGCCGGAAGAGCGCAAGCTTCAGCGTCTTTTCAGAAATCCAAACGCATCGCGCCTCATTCTCCGGTGCAACGATTTCGGCGCAGGCGGTGTTTCCGTGGCCATCGGTGAACTTGCCGACGGTCTTGACATTGACCTGAACGCCGTCCCGAAAAAATACGACGGTCTTGACGGCACGGAGCTTGCCATCAGTGAATCACAGGAGCGCATGGCTGTCGTCGTTGAGCCCGAAAACGTAAATAAGTTTCTCGCCCTTGCCAAAGAGGAAAACCTTGAAGCGACGATCGTTGCCACCGTCACCGAAAAACCGCGCCTTGTCATGCACTGGAACGGCAAAACCATCGTCGATGTATCCCGTGAGTTTCTGGATTCAAACGGTGCCGAAAAGCATGTCACCGTCGCGCCGACAAAGCCCGAAAACTTTGAAAAGGCAATTCCGACCGATTTTGAAAACGGCATGAAGGCCCTTGTTTCCGACCTCAATGTCTGCTCAAAACGCGGTCTTTCCGAGCGCTTTGACTCGACCATCGGCGCAGGCTCCGTCTTAATGCCGTTCGGCGGAAAATACCAGCGCACACCGATTCAGGCAATGGTCCATAAGGTTTCCGTTGAAAAAGGTCATACGGACACATGCTCAGTCATGTCTTATGGCTATAATCCTTACATTTCCGAAAAAAGCCCGTATCACGGCGCATATCTTGCCGTTGTCGAGTCTGTTTCAAAGCTTATCGCCGCGGGTGCGGAGTTTTCCGATGTATATTTAAGTTTTCAGGAATATTTTGAAAAGCTCAAAAAAGAGCCCGCGCGTTGGGGCAAGCCGTTTGCCGCTCTGCTCGGCGCATATCGCGCACAGATGGGCCTTGAAATCGCCGCGATCGGCGGCAAGGATTCCATGAGCGGAAGCTTTGAAGATATCCATGTTCCGCCAACGCTGATTTCCTTTGCCGTTACAACGGACAAAGTGCAGCATATCATTTCTCCCGAATTCAAAGGCGCAGGGCACGATGTCATATGGCTCAAGCCCGTGTTAAACGAAGCAGGTCTTCCCGACTGTGATTCTCTCAAAGCGCTTTACGCAAAAGTCACGGCACTTATGCATAGCGGCAAAGTCCTCGCGGCGTATACGCCGACATACGGCGGCGTCGCGGAAGCCGTTTTCAAAATGTGCATCGGAAACGGGACAGGTTTTGCATTTGCGGAAAATATCACACTTGCCGACATTTTCTCATACAATTACGGCTCATTTATCCTCGAGGTCACAGAGCCCGTGTCCGATGGTGTTCTGCTCGGCAAAACGGTATCCGAACAGGGAATTTCGTTCTGCGGCAAAATGCTGCCGCTTGATACACTTGTTTCCGCATACGAAAACAGACTGGAAAGCGTATTTCCGTGCAATATCAGTCAGGCTGCTTCCGACATTCCGGCATTTTCGTGCAGTGACGCTTCTCCCGCTGTCGCAAGTGAGAAATTTGCAAAGCCGCGTATTCTCATTCCGGTATTTCCCGGAACAAACTGTGAATTTGACTCGGCAAAAGCCGCGCGCGATGCTTTTCTTGAGCCGGAGATCTTCGTTATCAACAACCTTTCGGCATCATCAATTGCCGAAAGCACACGCAGATTTGCCGAAAAAGTGCGCAATTCTCAGATAATCTTTATACCCGGCGGATTTTCCGGCGGTGATGAACCGGACGGCTCCGGCAAATTCATCACGGCATTTTTCAGAAACGGCGTCGTAAAGGATTCCGTACATGAGCTCATCAAAAACCGCGACGGTCTTATGCTCGGTATCTGCAACGGCTTCCAGGCTCTCATCAAGCTCGGCCTTGTGCCGTTCGGTGAGATCATCGACACGGATGACGCCTGCCCGACGCTGACGTTCAACACGATCGGACGCCATCAGTCAAAGCTTGTCAGAACACACATTTGTTCAACACGCTCACCGTGGCTGACAGGCTGCAAGGTCGGAGATGTATACACCGTTCCGATCTCTCACGGCGAAGGCAGATTCTTAGCCTCCGACGAGCTGATCAATAAGCTTGCATCAAACGGGCAGATCGCGACGCAGTATGTCGATTTGACCGGTAAGCCAACGAGCGAGATTCAGTACAACCCGAATAACTCCATGTACGCGATCGAAGGCATCCTCTCCCCCGATGGCAGGATCCTCGGCAAAATGGGCCATTCCGAGCGTGTCGGCACAGCTCTTTACAAAAATGTTCCCGGCGAGTATAATATGGGTATATTTGACTCGGCTGTATTATATTATAAATAAACGCAAAATTCGGAGGCGCACTACGATCGTTAAGTGCAGATATTGCGGCAATACCATGACCGAAAGTGACAAAACCTGTCCGTCCTGCGGGGCTCCCAACGAGGAAATGGCGGAGTATTTCAAAAAGCAGGCAGAACACAGAAGAGAACAGGAGCTGCTCAAAGAAAAAGCGAGACTTGCCGAGGCACAGCAAAAGAAAACGCAAGTACGCAAATATGCAAATACATCAAAACAGACAAACAAAAAAGCAAATCTTGGTTGTCTTATTCCGGTAATCCTATTCGCAATTGCGGCAGTTTTCTCGGCAATCATTCAGTACAAAGACGAGTGGGAAAGTGAACAGGCTGAAATTGCCGCAGAGCAGGAAGCGAAGCGCATTGAACAGGAAGCGCTTGCGTTTGAGCAGACGATGGTATATGCAAATAAGGGCGAATGGTGTGAAAAAAGCGGGTATCGTGTTATGGTAGATGATGCCCGTGCATATGAATTTTTCACAGACCATAACGATTCTTATTTTAAAATCTCAGAGTATGTCGCAAATGATGAATCCAGGATCGCCGTCCACGTCGTATTTGAAAATACGTCTGACAAAAGTCTCCGGGTAGCCCCCTCCGTTTCCGTTACGGATGAAAACAAGCTTCAGGCTGAGGCGATCTATTTTAACGCGCATACCACAGTTAGTGATTACAGACTGGACGACGACGATACCGATTTTGAAGGTCATGAGCTGGAAAGCAATTATA
>JAZRYQ010000006.1:0-32498 GCA_045600805.1 Candidatus Alloscillospira sp.
AGGGTCGGCAGGCTCGATCAGCGTTATATCGGGTATGGAGCGCAGAACACCCATATCTTCAAACGGCATATGCGTTCCGCCGTTTTTCGCGGCTGTAACGCCGGGGTCTGAGCCTATAATGCGGACGTTCAGCTTTGCATACGCGCAGGATATCATGATCTGGTCACATACGCGGCGTGAGGCAAAGCAGCCGAAGCTGTGCGCGAACGGAATCTTTCCGACAGCGGAAAGGCCCGCGGCAATTCCTATCATATTCGCTTCCGCGATGCCGCAGTCAAACGTTCTGTCCGGATGGAATTTGAAAAACGGTTTGAGACCTGAGGAATTGACAAGGTCCGCGTCAAGCACGACAACGCTGTCATTTCTGTCGGCAGCGTCCAGAAGAGCCTGACAGCAGGCATCGCGCATTAAGGTCGGGCATGTTTCAAATGATTCTTTCAAGGTAAACATTTAAATCTATCCTCCTTATCTTCCCTCGCGCGCTGCAAGCAGACGCTCTTTGACGTTATCTAACGCTTCTTCCATCTGTATCTGTGAAAAGCTCTGATGATGATTCGGGCAGACACCCTCCGAGAACTTGCAGCCATAGCCCTTTTCCGTATTCAGAATGATGCAGGACGGCACGCCTTTTGCCTCTTTTGCGACCTGGATCGCCGCCTGGATCGCGCCGCAGTCATGGCCGTTTACATTCTGAACATGCCATCCGAACGCGGCGAATTTTGCGCCGATATCGCCCATGTCAAGCACTTCCTTCGTATAACCGTCAAGCTGCTGCTTGTTGCGGTCCACAAAGCAGATGAGATTGTCAAGCTCGTGGTGAGCCGCGAACATGGCGCCCTCCCAGATCTGCCCCTCGTTGCACTCGCCGTCTCCGAGGATGAGATACGTCATGCTGTCGGAGTTGTTCAGTCTGCATCCGAGCGCCATGCCTATTGCAGCGCTGATGCCCTGACCGAGCGAACCCGTGGTCATATCAACACCGGGAGTCTTTGTCCTGTCACAGTGGCTCGGCAGATGTGTTCCGTTCTGATTAAGCTCACTGAGTATCTCTTTCGGGAAGAAACCGCGCAGCGCGAGCGTTGCATAAAGCGCGGGACCGGCATGACCTTTTGAAAGCACCAGTCTGTCTCGCTGCGGCCAATCCGGATTTTTCGGGTCGATCCTCATCTCGCTTCCGTAAAGTACAGCCAAAACCTCGATGACCGACATCGAGCCGCCGACATGACCGGAGCCGGCACCTGCAAAGGTCTGAAGCGTGACAAGTCTTATTCCCTCGGCAATTACACGCAGTTCATTTGCGCTGACTTTGTTTGGCATTGCAATAACTCCTTATCTTTTAGTATTTTCACGCAGATATAACGGAATATTAAAACTCTATTTTCTTTGTGATGTATGCGGCAAGCTCAGAGATCTTTACTCTCTCCTGCTGCATCGTATCTCTGTCACGGACAGTCACGCAGCCGTCTGTTTCGGAATCGAAATCGTATGTGATGCAGAACGGTGTGCCCACCTCGTCCTGACGGCGATAGCGCTTGCCTATGGAGCCCGCTTCGTCGTAATCCGTCATAAACTGTTTCTGAAGCGTATGGTAAAGCTCTGTTGCCGGACCTGAAAGCTTCTTGGAAAGCGGCAGCACGGCGGCTTTTATCGGCGCAAGCGCGGGGTGGAAGTGCATGACAACGCGCGTGTCATTTTTCTCCGCGTCAACGATCTCCTCGTCGTATGCTTCGACAAGGAACGCAAGGACTGAGCGCTCAACGCCGAGCGACGGCTCGATCACGTACGGGATATATCTTTCATTGGTGTCCGGATCGAAATACGTAAGCTCCTTGCCGGATGTATTCTGATGTTGTGTAAGGTCATAATCCGTTCTGTCGGCAACGCCCCAAAGCTCGCCCCAGCCGAACGGGAACATATATTCAAAGTCTGTCGTTGCCTTGGAGTAGAAGCAAAGCTCTTCCGGATCATGGTCGCGCAGGCGGAGATTTTCGTCTTTCATGCCGAGGCTGAGAAGGAAGTCACGGCAGAACGCGCGCCAGTAATTGAACCATTCAAGATCCGTACCGGGCTTGCAGAAAAATTCAAGCTCCATCTGTTCAAATTCACGGACGCGGAAAATAAAGTTGCCCGGCGTAATCTCGTTTCTGAATGACTTGCCGATCTGGCCGATGCCGAACGGAAGCTTGCGGCGCGTTGTGCGCTGTACGTTTGCAAAGTTCACGAAAATGCCCTGTGCTGTTTCGGGGCGGAGGTAAACCGTGTTCTTGGCATCCTCCGTTACGCCCTGAAATGTCTTGAACATAAGGTTGAACTGACGGATACCGGTGAAGTTATGCTTTCCGCACGTCGGGCAGAGAATATTGTGGTCTTCAACGAACTGCTTCATCTCAGCCTGTGAATAGGCGTCGATCGGTTTGCCGAGGTCAAAATTGTTTTCCTCGCTCCAGTTTTCAATGAGCTTGTCTGCTCTGAAACGCTCATGACATTCGCGGCAGTCCATCAGCGGGTCCGAAAAACCGCTGAGATGTCCCGAGGCTACCCATGTCTGCGGATTCATGAGAATGGCGGCGTCAAGTCCGACATTGTACGGATTTTCCTGAATGAATTTTTTCCACCAGGCGCGTTTTACGTTGTTTTTGAATTCAACACCGAGAGGGCCGTAATCCCATGTATTGGCAAGTCCTCCGTAGATTTCGCTGCCCGCAAAAATAAAGCCGCGGCCTTTGCAGAGGGCTACTATTTTGTCCATCGTTTTTTCCGTGTTTTTAAGCATTTGTCTGGTCCTCCCGAACTGTAATTCTTTTTTACGGCATAAAAACTTTAATACCTTAAAATAAAATTATATTACAATCCTGAATATTGTCAACTGAAAACATCGTTTTTTATCAAATTTTACTCTATAATTTTTCTTGATTTTTTCACACGATATGGTAAAATAGTTTTAGCGACATATGCAGGGTTAGTACATCGGTAGTACATGGGCTTCCCAAGCCTGTGAGGCGGGTTCGATTCCCGTACCCTGCTCCAACAAAAAAGTCTCTTTTGTCTATCGGCAAAAGAGACTTTTTTGAATGATGTGTTCCGCTTGCGCGGAACGTGTTGTGCCTTTCGGCGTGATGTTCGCCAGCGGCAAGTGATATGCCTGCGGGCGTGGGCGGCTGAACACTTAGCTTCACCTGACCGAAAAGGCAAACTTCACTTTACAATCCTGTGGGTTTATGGCATATTATGCTTGAAAGTGTGGTGCTTATATGACTGCTGAAGAGCTATGGACGGATTTTGCGGAAAAATGCAATATCGGTGATTGTGAATACAGCGCATGGGCTTTTGGGGGCGACTCGGATTTGCTTGCGCATTTGGTGCTGGCTGGTGAAAAAACCGCTGCGGCATCGGCGTATCCTTTATATGAGGCCGAAAACGAAGACCTTCCAAAAGCAGGAGAGTACAGCATAGTATTAGATTCCAAAGACAATGCTGTCTGCGTTATCAGGACGACGAAAGTATCTGTCATTCCGTTTATGGATGTCACGCCGGAGCATGCGTTTAAAGAAGGCGAGAAAGACAAGTCTTTGGCGTTCTGGAGGAATGTGCATAAAAGCTTCTTTTCCGAGGGTCTTGCAGAAGCAGGAATGGAATTTACGGCGGATATGAAGGTAGTTTGTGAAGAATTTGAGGTTGTGTACAGCCGTTAAACCACTGCCCTTCGAGTAAACAAAAATCCTCTTTTCTTTTTTAGAGAAGAGGGTTTTCCAATAAAGTCACTCTTGCAGACAAAGGGCAGTAAACGGACATCTCAGCTCCATCCGTACCCGTCTTGATTGACAGTATCTTTTGTGTTTGCTATAATTATTTTGAAAAACGATTATTCACGTTTCTGTGATAAATAACCGCAGAAACGCAAAAGGAGGAATTATGATGAAAACCAAAGAAGAACTCAAGGCACTCAAAACAGAAGTGGACAGCCTGAAAAAGAAGCTGGCAGAGCTCAGTGAGGACGAGCTTGAAGAAGTGATCGGCGGCACTGCAGGCTTCAGGCTTGAAAATCAGGACGCGCCGGGCAAGGACGTTGTTTTGCAGACTTATAAAAAGGACATTGGCAGCGATAAGAATGCCAAAGTTATTTTCTGAAACAGGCTCTTTATCCGATTGTTGTTTTTCCCTTTGCATAGTATAATTCTGACAAAATACATACAAAAGGCGGTCATACAATGCCAACATCAAAAAGCTCAAAAGCAAGGATGCAGGAAGCGGTAAAGGCTTCTCTTGCAAACGGTGACGGTTTTCTCGCAAACGAAATAACGGCAAATGTCATGGTCGGTACAACGATGCTGCTCATCATGCTTCTGATAGTGCTCTGCTGGATTCTGAATGAGGTCGGCGTATTCACGGCTGACAGGCACATTATGCGCATTGCCGTTATCCTTGCGCTCATCATCGAAACTCCTATGACCCTTCTCAATACAAAATACGTCGGTACAAAGCCATGGCTCAAAATTCCGCTGATGATAGACCTTATCATCGTATGCGCCATTCTGTCTGCAGCGCTCGGTCACAACGTCGTGCTTGTCATGGTCTTTCCGATCATCGTCAGCACAAGATATTTTGACGAAAAGTACACTTCCAGAGTCGCGCTGTGGACAGTTCTGTTTTACATAGCCGCCTGCATTGTCAACGGATTTTTCGGTATAACGAATCTGAATATGCTGAATTTCCCCTCCGGTGCTGAAATTTCCGTACTGCCCGGTATGAAACTCCGTGAGGCGCTCGAAGCTGCCGGTATCAACAGAGTTGATTACCTGAAAAGTCTGTTCCTCAATGACTTTCTGCCGCGTGTCATAATCTTTCTCGCCGTTTCCGTGAGCTGCCGATATGTCGCAAGCCGCGGAATGAAAATGATCGAGACTCAATCCGACGCAACGAAAAAATCGTCCCGTATCGAGACGGAGCTCAATCTTGCAACAAAAATTCAAATCAGTATGCTTCCGTGCCTGTTTCCCGCTTTTCCCGGTCACGAAAACATCGACCTGCGCGCGATCTATCACCCGGCGAAAGAGGTCGGCGGAGATTTTTACGATTATTTTATCATCGACAAAACGCATGTCGGCGTTGTAATAGCCGACGTTTCCGGCAAGGGTGTCGGTGCTGCATTGTTTATGACGATATCCAAAACCGTCCTCAAAAATCAGCTTCAGCTCGGTATTTCCCCCGCGGAAGCTTTGACGAACGCAAATCGTCAGCTTTGTGAAAACAACGATGCCGGACTGTTCGTAACATGCTGGGCAGGCGTTTACGACACCGAAAGCGGGATTCTGACATTTGTAAATGCGGGGCACAATCCTCCCGTCGTTTTGAGAAAAGGCGAGCCGGCACAGTTTCTTGTGCAGCGTTCGGGTTTTGTACTTGCCGGTATGGAGGATTTCCGCTACAAGCAGCAGGAGCTCCATCTTTCCGCCGGTGACGAGATGTTCTTCTACACAGACGGCGTAACGGAAGCAACGACAGAGGACAATACGCTCTACGGTGATTCCCGTCTGCTTGCCTGTCTTGACAATAACCGCAATACGAGCATCGGAAATCAGCTTGCCGCCCTGAAAGACGACATTGACCTTTTCGTCGGTGATGCAGAGCAGTTTGATGATATCACGATAATGGCATTTAAAATCATGTAAATTTGTCTGTATTGGATGCGTCTTTTGTCGGCAGATAAAAGACGCATCCAATCATCTGCAAAGTCCTTTGGACTTTGCAGATGAAAAAACTCGCGCTCCATCGCATCGGGCTTCGCCCTCTTTGGTCGGCGCGAGGGCAAGCATCGCTTGCCTCATGGTGTTTTGCTGCGGCAAAGCTGCCGCAAAAACAGATCCCGTTTTATTTCTCCGCTTCGCGGAGTAACTCTGTGAGACTTTGTCTACAGGCTGGGGCGTCTTTTGTCGGCAGATAAAAAACGCCTTTTTACAATTCTTTTATAAGTGGAAATGTTATCATCAATTCATCTGACGACGGGATAAACGTAAACGAGGACAATGTTTCCGTTGTGAGTTGCAAAGGCGGAACCGTGACGCTTCATGCTGCGCTCGATGATGATGCAACACTTGAGGATGTGCTTCCCCTTTTCGGAATGAGACATCAGCGTGACGAAAGATCTGCTCCCGATATGCGCCCATAGAATTTCTTTTCCGCTTTTCTATTGACAAACGTTACAAGAAAGTGTATAAATCTTAATAGGACATATTATCATTAGCAGTCAGGTGAGAGCATGAAAGACACATCAAAGCAACGCGATACAAGACAGCGCCGCATGATTTACGATGCGGTCATCAAACGCTGCGACCATCCCGACGCAGACGATATTTACTCTGATATTCACGCAAAGGATCAAAGAGTAAGCAAAGCGACCGTTTACAGAAATCTCAAAGTACTTTCCGAAAACGGCGAGATAACGCAGGTAAAGCTGCCGGGCGCTGACAGATTTGACCGCACGCTCAAACCGCATTATCACATTATCTGCACGGAATGCGGCACGGTGATCGATTCTCCGATCGGTTACAATACCGAAGACGACACATTTGTCGAGGACGCGACCGGATATCAGATAAGCAAGCACAGGACTGTTTTTGAAGGCATATGTCCGAAATGTCAGAAAAAACGGAAAGAGCCTTGAGCTATCATAATTAATATAACGGAGGAAATATCAATGGAAAAGAAAAACATTTATGCCGGCACACAGACGGAAAAGAATTTGCAGGCTGCGTTTGTCGGTGAATCACAGGCAAGAAACAAATACACTTACTTTGCATCAACGGCAAAAAAAGAGGGTTATGAGCAGATTTCCGCTCTGTTTTTAAAGACCGCCGACAATGAAAAAGAGCACGCGAAAATGTGGTTTAAGGAGCTTGGCGGAATCGGAACGACAGCGGAAAACCTCGGTGCTGCCGCAGACGGTGAAAACTTTGAATGGACAGATATGTACGAGGGCTTTGCAAAGACAGCCGAGGAAGAGGGTTTCAAGGATCTTGCCGCAAAATTCCGCGGCGTAGCTGCTATTGAGAAGCATCACGAGGAAAGATATCGCGCTCTTCTTCGCAATGTCGAGGCACAGGAAGTGTTCGCAAAGAGCGAGGTCAAGGTTTGGGAATGCCGCAACTGCGGTCACATCGTTGTCGGCACAAAGGCTCCCGGCGTTTGCCCGGTCTGCGCACATCCGCAGAGCTATTTTGAAATCAACGCTGAAAATTACTAAGCAAAATAAAGTTTATCCCTCTTTTGCCCACGGCAAAAGAGGGATATTTTTTCAGACATTGAACAGCGGCTCGGTTTTTATGATTTCGTCAAACAGCGCGTCACGGTTTTCTTTCGTGACCGTATATATCACGCTGTTCGGGCTGGAACGTATCTTGTCGAGAAAATCCACTCCCGGTTTGTTCTTCACCGATGCAATGACCGGTATGTCGCCCGAAAGCGCTTCCAGCACGGCATTCTGAAACTCTGCTGCGCCCGATTCCATAAATCCGAGTTCATCCATAAGGATGACACCATCCGGCTTTGCGCTGCGTATAAGATTTGTACCGACAGAATCAAAAATTTCCGGATGATGCTCTTTTACAGCACCGCGTATTCCGAGCAGGTTTGCATTTGAACAGCTTCGTTCCGAAACAGGCTGTGCGGCAGGGAAAATATAAAACGGCCAGTTTTCCGCACCCGGCTCCGCCATTTTCAGGGTGATGAAGCCGTAAACGGGCTTATCAAGCGCTGCAAGCAGCCTGCGTATCAGCGTGCTTTTGCCCACGCCGACATTTCCCGTTATCAGAATATGTCTTATCTTATCCATAGCTTATTCCGCAACGATTTCCACAACGAGCTTGCAATAAGCGCCCGAGGTCGTCTCCGAGCACGGAGCAAGCCAGATCGTTCCGTTTTCTCCCGTTTCCTTATCCTTTTCAATGGCTACGAGCGTATAATCGCTGTCGACGAGCGATACATCCAGCTCTGCTGCGTATCCGTCATCGGCAACAGCGGAAACCTTGGATGCGTTTTCAACGCCGCAGGCGGCACGCACATCCGCAAGCTTATAGCCTGTGTATGTCGCTTCGCTTGCATTTCCCTTGCTGTTTACGGTCGTGACCGTGATTTTATAGATGCTGAGCCCCGCGAGCGTACCGTTTGTGACATCCGCTCCGTTTACCTTGAAGGAATACGGCGCAAATTCGACCTTATCGGTCTTGTCCGCTATCTCGGGAAGTCCTTCCGGAAGCTCGGCAGGTGTCTCCTGCTTCGGTTCTTCGACCTTGATTTCCGGTTTTCCCTCGGATGTATTCACGAGTATCGTTGAGCAGCCCTTGAGGTAGTCGCCCGTTGTCTGACTGGAGCACGGAGCAAACCACGGTGCCGTTTTAAAAGCATCGCCGTCGCGCGTCATGGCAAGGAGCGTCGTATCCTCCATGACCACGCCGCCTGTCAGCTCAACGGCATAACCGTCGTCAGCCGATGCTTCGATCCAGACATAGTTTTCCGTAAGCCCCGCAGCGGCACATACATCCCTGAGCTTATAGCCGACATATGTTACCGTGCTTTCCGTTCCCGTGCTGTTTACGGAATAAGTCTGCACGGAATACAGCTTACAGGACGCCATCGTGTCCTTGTTCACGGTCACGCCGCTGGCGGTGACAGTAAAATCCGGAACTTCTACGCCGTCTGCTTCCTCCGCCGTCGGCGCTTTCTGTTCAGGCTTCTCCGTTTTTTCCGGCTCAACCATCTTTTCCATGTCGGGCGTTTCCGCCGGCTTTTCCTTTTCGCCGCATGCCACCATGCACAGAAGCATCAGCAAAGCAAGCATGATCGCTATGATTTTTTTCATTTGTTTTCCTCCTTGTTTATTTTTTATAAAAACGCACAGCGTTTTTTACAAAATCATATTCTGGAATAAAAACAGGCTGTTCTTGCAAGCTCATCTATCCACGTCAGACGTATATCCTCACCGTAAACGCTTTGCAGATTGCTTTCCGTCACAACATCGCTCACTTTTCCGGTTTTAATATGTCCGTTTCCCTCGAATAACACCGCATTTCCGCCGAGAAGCAGCGCATGATCCGGATTATGCGTTGTAAACATCACGGCATAGCCAAGCTCTGACAGCGCTTTTATCTTGCGCAGCACCTTCGCCTGATTCGGCACATCAAGATGCGAAGTCGGCTCATCGAGCAGCACCGCCTTCGGCTGACGCACCCCGGCCCTGGCGATCGTCGCCTGCTGCTGTTCTCCGCCGGAAATTTCGGTGAAAGGTCTGTTTTTCAGATGAAGAATACCGAGCTCGTCGAGCGCTTTTTCGGCAGCAGTCTGTTCCGCTTTACCCGGTCTTTGAAACAATCCGAGATGGCAGGCACAGCCCATCATCACATAATCAAGCACAGTAAAGCCGAAAACCGGATTCTGCACCTGCGGCACAAAGCCCACCTGCTTTGCGATTTCCCGCTCGCTAAGCGATTTTACCTGTTTTCCGCCGAGCAGGATCTCGCCCGTCGGATGGCGCAGGATCCCGAGAAGGCAGGCAAGAAGCGTACTTTTGCCCGCTCCGTTTCTTCCGAGGACGGTAAGTATCTCCCCTTCTGCAAGATGCAGAGAAATATCATCAAGAACGATATCGTTTCCGTATGAAAACGACATGTTTTTCACTTCGTATATCATGCCGCGTTCCTCCTTTGACGGAACAGCAGCCAGCAATAGACCGGTGCGCCGATGATTCCCGTGAGAATGCTGACAGGCATTTCCTCGACGCCTATCGAGCGCGTCAGCGTATCGACTAAAAGCAGGAAAAGCCCGCCCGCGACGGCGGAAAGAGGCACAAGCTTTCTGTTCACAGGGCCGACGATCATTCTGCAAAAATGCGGAACGATCAACCCCACCCAGCCGATGCTTCCTGAAATACACACAGAGCCTGCTGTCAAAAGTGTGGCGCAGACGATGCTTATCCCGCGCACGAGCCTCACGTTGGCGCCGAGGATCCTCGCGTCCTCCTCGCCCATGGAAAGCACGTCTATCCACCATGAAATAAGCACAAGCACAATCGTCGGTACAAGCACAACGGGAAGCAGAAGTCCGAGCTCTTCAAGCGTGATATAGGAAAAACTGCCCATTGTCCAATAGGTAATGGAGGCAAGCTGCGTCATCGGGTCTGCGATATATTTGATAAACCCGAGAAGCGATGACATCAGTGCGCCGACGATCACGCCGGACAGCACCAGCATTATATTGCTCCTGTTTCCGATCAGCGTCGGTATAAGCGTCGTCAGAAGTACGGCCGCAAGTCCGCCGAGAAAAGCGAAAAGCGACACGCCGCGCGTTGAAAACGACAGCAGGATGGCAGCTGCCGCGCCGACGCAGGAGCCGCTGCTCACACCGAGAAAATCGGGCGATATAAGCGGATTTTTGAATATTCCCTGATACGAAGCGCCGCTGACAGACAGCGCAGCGCCGACAAGAACACTTGCCGCAATTCTCGGCAGACGCAGACCGAGAACGACATTTTCCGTCATCACAGGCAGTCCCGATTCTTTTCCGAATATCGCCGCAACGACGATTTTCAGACATTCCGCCGGCGTCACCCCGTATTTTCCCATGCACACTGCCGCAAGCATCAGTACAAGCAGGGCAGCAAAAAGCACGGCAAAAAGCACCCGGAATTTTCCGTTACTCTGTTTATTCTTCATCATGCAAAACTGTAACCGAGTTCATCGGCAGAAAATGTTTTTCCGAACATGAACATATAATATTCGTCAACTTCCTTCCGGAGCGTCTGCGCATCAAGAAGCTCCGGGTACATGCAGTGCAGCATATACATCGTTCCGAGCACGCAGCTTATGCCCGGCATATCCCAGCTGTCTGTTTTTGCCGGTATCTGAAACATCTGATTTTCGCTTATCGCAGTCATTCCCGACCATACCGCGTCATCTGCAAGCTCGTCGGGTGAATAATCAAGTCCGGTCGAGCTTGTGAGGAACAGAAAATCGGGATTCCACTGAAATACGGTTTCGACGCCGACGTTTATCCAGTCATGATCCTCTCCCGTATCGGCGGCAACACATTTTCCGCCCGCTTTCTCTATCATCCACGATTGTAGCATATCACCGCCTGCAACACGCCCGAGCTCACCGCCCATTAAAAGCGCGGTCTTTCTTTCGTTTTCGGGGATATTTTTCGTCAGTTCATCCATCCACGCAAATTTGTAGTCGATCCAGTCCGTGACTTCCTTTACGCGGTCTTCCTTATGAAAATACTTTCCCATCGTTTCAAGCGTGTTTTTGATATCGTCCGCATCCTCAACGGTTATACAGAACACCTCGATGCCGAGTTTATCCTGTACTGCCTGTACGGTTTTCGGATCGTTTGAGCGATGTATCAGAACGGTCGGTGCAAGCTCCGCAAGTGCTTCAAGGTCAACCATACCTCTGCCGACCGTCCCGGCCGAAGCGAGATCTTCGTCCGCGTCCTTCCAGAAATTTGATTTTACGTTTATCGCCGCCACACGGTCGGATAACCCGAGCGCAACAATAAACGGCACCGACACGGCATATACGGATGAAATCGAATATTCGTCGATATTGTCGGGAATCGTCAGCACCTGGCCTGCTCCGTCCGTGACCGTGTTTTCAGATGTTTTTGCCGTTTCACTTTTTTCTTTCGGCGCGCAGGCTGTGAGAATAAGACACAGTGCAACTGTCATAGCGGTTATATAACGTATAGCTTTTTTCATATCTGTCCCTCCAAGTGACTTTTGCTTGGATATCTCATATTCCAAAAAATCATAACATATTATATCAAAGCTATCAATATATCGAGCTCATTATTGTATGATTCTACAAAATCATATCAAAATACAAATCCATTTCATAAATTAAGCGGCGTTACGACGTAACACCGCTTCGTTTCTTATGCCGATTTAAAATGTATGTGCAGCCTGTCTGCCGATTTTCCCGGCGTCGTTCAGCACTTTGTCAACAAGTTCGTGGATATGATCGCAGTTGCCGCAAAGCTGTACCCAATTCGGAAGGCCCTTTTCTCCGCGCAATCCGTTCAGCAGCGACTGCTCAGGAATCATGCCAATCGCCGTTATCAGCGTTTTGCACGCAAAGAATTTTTTCTCATGCATGATAAGGTTTTCAAGCGTCACGCCCTCGAGCATATCTCTGCCGTGGATTTCGCTTATCCGTGTATTTGTGAGTACGGGAATTTCGTTTTTTTCGACGAATCGCCGGATGTTTCGGGCAAGACCTCCGAGCCGCATCTCTTTTTCGATGATCGCAAGCGGTTTTTTTCCGAGTTCGCAGAGCCTTCCCGCCATCACAAGGCCGACATCTCCGCTGCCGACGATCAGGGCGTCGTCTCCGATATCCGCGCCTTGAAGATTCACAAGCTGCTGAACAAGTCCCGCCGTGTATACACCCGTAGGACGTGTTCCCGTAACAGGGGTTGACCATATGGTTTTCTCCCGACAGCCGCACGCCATAATAAGGCTGCGGAATTTTACCGTTTCGATACCGTTTTCAGACGAGATCATCGCCGTTTTATCCGGATTTATCTTCAGCACCGTCGTTTCAAGCAGTATTTCGGCACTGTCAGGTACTGTTTTCAGAAGCTCTGCGAGAAATTCAGGCCCTGTGAGCTCTTTTCCGAAGGCCAGTGCCCCGAAGCCCTTGTGCAGGCACTGCGGCAATATGCCGCCGACTTTGTCGGCCGTATCCGCAATAAGGACGTTTTTCGCGCCCGCGTCGTAGGCGCTTTTTGCGCAGGCAAGCCCCGCCGCACCCGCACCGATGATGAAAACATCTGTGTCACGCATGGCGCTTGAGCACCTCCTCAACGGAAATTTTAAGTTCCGCTGCCAGAAGTTCTGCGATCCGTGCAGTACAGAAGCTTCCCTGACATACGCCGAAGCCCGCGCCGCATCTGCGTTTAACGCCGCCGAGCGTCCGCGCGCCGGCATGGATCGCGTCAAGCACTTCGCCCTCGGAGATTTCTTCACAGCGGCAAAGTATCTTTCCGTACAGGGGATTTTCGCTGATTTTTTTGATCCTTTCCGCACAGTCCATATCTTTTATGCGGTTTTGCATCGTGCGGTACGGAGCATAATCCCCGTTCGGTTCGGCTTTTCCCAGAAACTTTACAGCCGCATCGCAGGCAAGCCTTCCGAGCTTTTCAGCGCAGGTAAGTCCCGGCGTTTTGATACCGATAAGGCTTATCATTCCGTTTTCATCAAGCATCGTAAAGCTGTCGATCTGCCGTTTCGGTGCGTCAATATCATATGGATTTGGTCTTACCGCCGCGAAATGACGGATGATATCATCGGTATCAAGCTTCGGGATAAGCTCCCTGCACTGTCTGTAAAGCTCGGCTATGCCGCTGTCTGAGTTGCGCGGTGTACTGTCATCTGTTTTGATTTTTGCAGGACCTTCCGCCATAAGCTTTCCGTCAACCGTCGGTATCAGCGTCACGCCTTTTCTGCCGTCCTCGCACTCGGAGAAAATCACATGTTTTACAATGTTTTTCGATTCATTTCCGAATACCGCAAAGTCCGTGAGCGAATAGCGGATGCGAATAGCGGGTTTTTCCAGCGTTTCCCGCAGCTTGTCGGCATTCAAGCCTGCACAGTTGATAATGCAGCGCGCAAAAACCTCTCCTTTTGATGTTCTGAGCATAAATCCGTCATTTTCCCTGCTGATTTGGGAAACCTCGGATTCAAAAATAAATTCCACGCCGTTATCCCGCGCGTTTTCATACGCTGCAATGCCGAGCTCCCAAGGCTCGACCGTACCTGCATTCGGTGCAAAAAGCCCCATGCGCACAGTCGGGTTTATTGCCGGCTCAAGCTGCAATATTTCTTCTCTGTTCAGAATCCGGAGGTCCTTTATACCGTTTTTAAGCCCCTGACGGTATTTTTCAAGAACCGCTTTTTCTCCCTCCGGTCCGAAACATACAAGCAGCGAGCCGCAGCGGGAAAACCTTACGCCGAGCTCGGCGCAGAGCTTATCAAAACCTTCACAGGCGGAAACGCAAAGCGCGGATTTCAGTGTATTCGGCGGCGTATCATACCCGCTGTACACGATCGCGGCGTTTGCTTTGCTTATGCCTGTACAGACATCGCCAGCTTTTTCAAGCACACACACGCGAAGCTTAAACCGCGCGAGGCTTCTTGCCGTAAAAACGCCGAGAAGTCCCGCCCCTATCACAACTGCATCATAGTATTGCATATCAATCTCCATTATCAAGCTTCAGCATTTTCACCGTCATATCCGCAAATTCCTCCGCAAGCGGGGAAAGATGCTTTCTGCGCTTGAAGCATATTTTCATTTTTCTTGAAAATCTTTCATTGTTAAGCGGTATAAGTCTGATATTCCTGCCGGAAAAGCTGCTTTCAAGGCTGTCGGGAATCAGGCCCACGGCCATGCCCGACGCTATGATCTGCATCTGGGACTGGCGTGTATCCGTATAACACACAGAGTGAAACGGAATGTTCAGCGCCGTACACACTCTGTGAGGAAACTCAGAATAAAACTTGCCCTTGCGCACAAAAACATAATCAAGCTCGGCAAGATGCTTTGCCGACGCGAGCGGGCACGAGGCAAGCGGGTGGGATGACGGCACGGCAAGCAGGTATTTTTCCTCTCCCATTTCGTAGCCCGCAAATTTTGCGTATTTACTGCCTTCCGGATAAATCAGCACATCATAATCGTTTATATCGATCGTGTCATGCTCTTCGATTCCGAAATCAAATTCAAAATTGCAGTCCGGATGCGTTTTCCGGAATTGCGAGGCACAGTCAAGTATTTTCGGCACACAGCCGGCTGCGCCTATGCTGATAAGCCCCGTACTGCCGCTTGACATCTGCCTGATATCGGCTTCAGCAAGCTCAAGCTCCCGAAGAATCAGCGAGGCACATTCCATGAAGCGTTCTCCCTGTGCATTGAGCGAAAGCTTCTTTCCGTTCCTGTCAAAAAGCGGTGTTCCGAGCTCCTGTTCAAGCTTACCTATGCTCTTTGACAGCGCAGGCTGATTGAGGAACAAAAGCTCTGCCGCTTTTGATATGTTTTCAAGCTGCGCGATTGTCATAAAATGACGAAGCTGATTTATGTTCAACGCTGTTTCCTCCTATAACCGATGATAATTTATTATACGGATTTATATTCCAAAAAGCAATATGGAAATTCCCGATTTGCATTTACTGCAAAAAGAGATACAGTTAAAATAGTAGTATCGTATATTATGTAATACAAAACAAAAACAAGGAGGCCCATCGTTCTATGAAACATTTGGTAGTTAAGCCGGAAAAGTGCATCGGCTGCAGAACATGCGAGCTTGTGTGCTCATTCGGGCATTACCAGCAATTCAATCCCAAGATGGCTAACATCACGGTACTGGAGTATGAGGAAGCCGCTCTTGCGATTCCCGTTGTCTGCCAGCACTGCGAGGATGCAAGCTGCGTTAAGGTCTGCCCCGTAAAGGCGATCACGCGCAGTGAAGAAGGCGTAGTCACGATTGATTACAACAAGTGCATCGGCTGCCGTCTCTGCAAAAGCGCATGCCCTATGGGAAACATTTCCTATTCAAGCAAAATCAAAAAGGTATTCAAGTGCGATCTGTGCGGCGGCGAGCCGAAGTGTGCAAGCTTCTGCCCCGGCGGAGCTATCACACTGGAAGATGCGGACGCTGTTGACAGCCGCAAAAAGCTGACAGCTGACAGAATAGCAGCCGCCATGGCAAAGGAGGGTTAAAGATGGCATACGGTTATACAGGTACGATTCTGAGGATCAACCTCAAGAAGGGCACCATCGTAAAAGAGCCCCTCAACATGAAGAACGCGCAGCAGTATGTCGGTGCCCGCGGTCTCGGCACAAAATATTACTGTGACGAATGTGACCCCAAGTGTGATGCTCTCGGTCCAGACAACAAACTGATCATGATGACCGGTCCTCTTACCGGCACGATGGCAACATCGGCAGGCCGCTATAATGCCGTTGCAAAATCCCCGCTGACCGGCACGATCGGCGCTGCCAATTCCGGCGGTCATTTCGGTCCGGAGCTCAAATACGCCGGTTACGACGGAATCATTTTTGAAGATCAGTCCGACAAGCCCGTTTATCTTTACATAGACGACGCAAAGGTCGAGCTTCGCGACGCATCTGCGCTTTGGGGCAAGGATGTATTTGATACGACCGAAGAGCTTTACAAAATCTGCGGCGATGATTTCCGTGTTGCCTGCATCTCGGCTGCCGGTGAAGAAGGCTGCCTGTTTGCAGGTATCATGAACGATAAGCACCGCGCAGCAGGACGCGGCGGTATCGGCGCTGTGATGGGCAGCAAGAAGCTGAAAGCCATCGCTGTCCGCGGCACAGGCTCACTCTTCGTTGCCCGTCCCGAAAAATTCTTTGACGAATGCGCAAAAGCCCGCGCAACACTCAAGGCTCATCCCGTAACTGGTGCCGGTCTGAGTGCATACGGCACGATGATCCTTGTCAACATCGTCAACGGTGTTGGCGGTCTGCCTGTCAACAACGGCCGTGACGGCTCCTGCTTTGCACAGGCTGACGATATCTCCGGTGAAACGCTTGCTGCCAAGCATCTGCTCCGCAACAAGGGCTGCTTCGGGTGCTCTATCGGCTGCGGCAGACTTGTCGAGATACAGTCCGGTGAATTCAAATCCAAGGGCGAAGGCCCCGAATACGAAGCAGGCTGGTCCTTCGGCGCAGACTGCGGCATAAACGATATCGGCGCTGCCTGCAAGGCTAACTTCCTCTGCAACCAGTACGGTATCGACCCGATAACGATGGGTGCGACGATCGCGTGCGCTATGGAGCTTTATGAAATGGGCGCTATCCCCGAAGAGGATATCGGCTTTGCGCTTCGCTTCGGTGACGCTTCCGCTATGGTCCGCGCAACGGAAATGACATGCAAGTGCGAAGGCTTCGGCAAGATCCTCGGTCTCGGCTCCTACCGCATGGCTGAGAAATACGGTCATCCCGAGCTTTCCATGTCCGTTAAAAAGCAGGAAATGCCCGCTTATGACGGCCGTGCGATCCAGGGTATCGGTCTTGAGTACGCAACATCCAACCGCGGCGGCTGCCATGTCCGCGGCTATATGATCTCCCCCGAAGTTCTCGGAATCCCCTCGGCGATGGATCCTCTCACGACAGAAGGCAAGCCCGCAACGCTAAAGGTCTTCCAGGATCTCACCGCTCTGTGCGATGCAACAGGTATCTGCCTGTTTACGACATTCGGCATCGGTCTTCCCGAGATAGCCGGAATGTACCGCGAAGCAGTCGGCTCCGATGAAACAGATGCCGAGATCCTTCTCAAGGGCGAGCGTATCTGGAACCTTGAAAAGAAATTCAACATCGCCGCCGGTGTCGAGAAAGACACGCTGCCTCCGCGTCTTCTCCGTGAAAAGCTTCCCGAAGGTCCTGCTCAGGGTAAGGTCAACGATCTGTATACCATGCTCAAAGAGTACTATGCCGTCCGCGGCTGGGACGAGGAAGGTATTCCCGGAAAAGAAAAGCTTGACGAGCTCGGTCTCAACTGAGTTAAACAGTGATCCATACCGGAAACGGAGCTTTTCCGTTTCCGGTATACGTGTTTAATATTAATCTTATGAAACTTAAATTTTTCGCCTATATCCGTGATGCTGAATTTGCAGGCTGTAAGGAAATGGAATGGTCTGAGAAAGCTACCGATCTGCGCACGCTCGGGCATCAGCTCAGTGACAGATTCGGGCAGCGCTTTCATGATGAGTTTTTCTCGCCGGATGAAAACGCTCTCGGGGAGCGCATCATCGTCATGGTAAACGGACGGCGCAGTGAATTTCTGCAAGGTCTTGACACGATCCTCAAGCCCACGGATACCGTACTGATTTTTCCGGTCGTTGCCGGAGGCTGATACAAACACATATTTTTAAGAAAGGCGGTGTGGCCTGTGCCTGTAACAAAGGAACAGATCGAAAAGATTCTGCACAGCTACCCCTGTGAACAGCGTTTCAGTCTTGCGATCATGCAGGATATGCAGCGCGCGTTCAACTACATCCCGAGGGAGGGCCTTGAAGCGCTCAGCGCTTATCTGTCCTGCCCTCTTTCATCTCTGTATTCAATGGCAACATTTTATAAAGCCCTCAGCTTAAAGCCGAAGGGAAAACACACGATAAAAGTGTGTGACGGCACTGCGTGTCACATCAAAGGCGCTTCCAACGTATCCGACGGGATTTTCCGCACGCTCGGAATACGCGCAGGGGACACAACGGATGACGGACTTTTCTCATTAGAGGTCGTCAACTGCCTCGGCGCATGCGCCATGGCGCCTGTCATGCTTGTCGATGACACCGTGTACGGCCGCGTGACGCTTGAAAAACTGCCGGAGATTTTTGACAAATACAGAAAGGAGGACGCGAAATGAAGCAGACCTTTCTTGTATGCTGCGATACAGGCTGCCTGTTAAACGGCTCTGAGGACGTTGCAAAGGCCATTGAAGCCGAAATCGCCGCTCTCGGCGCGGACATGGGCGTTGAGCGCATAGTCAAGCGCACGGGCTGTCACGGTCAATGTGAGCGCGGCCCGCTCATTAAGCTTGAGCCCGACAATATCACTTATTACAAAGTAAAGCCGACAGACGCAAAGGATATCGTCGCAGCAGCCGTTTCCGGAAAAGCCGTCGAGCGTCTTCTGTATAAAGGCGCTGACGGAAAAACGCATCTTACGCGCGAGGAAAACCCGTTCTACACGGCGCAGAAAAAAATCGCTCTGCGCAATGTCGGTGAAATAGCGCCCGAATCACTGGATGACTATATCGCCCGCGGAGGCTATGATGCTCTGAAAAAAGCGGTAAACATGACCACGGATGAGATCATTTCCGAAGTCGAAAAAGCGGGACTTCGCGGAAGAGGCGGTGCCGGATTCCCGACGGGGACAAAATGGCGTACCGTCACGGCGTATGACAATTTCCCGAAATATGTTCTGTGCAACGGTGACGAGGGCGACCCCGGCGCGTTCATGGACCGTTCTATTTTGGAAGGCGACCCGCACAGCGTCATTGAGGGTATGGCGATCTGCGCAATGGCAATCGGTGCCGAAGAGGGTTTTCTTTACATACGCGACGAATATGATATGGCTGTCCGCGTCATAAAAGGCGCCATAAAGCAGGCGGAGGATGCCGGATTTCTGGGTGACAATATTCTCGGCACGGGCAGAAAGCTTCACCTGTCCGTCGTTCGCGGCGGCGGTGCATTCGTATGCGGTGAGTCAACCGCGCTTATGCAGTCTATTGAAGGTCGCGTCGGTGAGCCGAGAGCAAAATACATACGCTCCGCTCAGCGTGGACTGTGGGATAAGCCCACAATACTCAACAACGTCGAAACATGGGCAAACGTCCCCGTCATCCTGCGCGACGGTGCCGAGAGCTTTGCGAAAATCGGCACGGAAGGCAGTAAGGGCACAAAGGTCTTCGCCCTTGTCGGAAAAGTCAAGCACACCGGTCTTGTCGAAGTGCCTATGGGTGCTACGCTGCGCGAGCTCATTTTCGATATCGGCGGCGGGATCCAGAATGACCGACCGTTCAAAGCCGTCCAGACCGGCGGCCCGTCCGGCGGATGTATTCCCGAGTCAATGCTTGATCTGCCGGTCGATTTTGATACGCTCAAAAAATACGGCGCGATGATGGGTTCCGGCGGCATGATCGTCATGGATGACAGAAGCTGCATGGTCGAAGTCGCAAGATATTATGTGAACTTCCTGTGCTCGGAAAGCTGCGGCAAATGCACTCCGTGCCGTGAAGGGTTAAAGCAGATGCTTGCAATACTCACGGATATATGCGAAGGACGCGGCACGATGGAGGATATCGACCTTCTGGAAGCGCTGAGCGAGACAATGGAAGACAGCGCACTGTGCGCGCTCGGAAAATCCGCTCCGAATCCCGTGCTTACGACACTCAAATACTTCCGGGATGAATACGAAGCACACATTAAAGAGCATCGTTGTCCTGCCGGCGTATGCGCGAAGCTCACAAGATTTGAAATCGACGCCGATAAATGTAAAGGCTGCGGTGCGTGCAGCCGTGCCTGCCCCGCCGAGGCAATCTCCGGAGAAGCAAAGAAGCCGCACGTTATAAATGCTGCCAAGTGCGTAACATGCGGGAGCTGCCGCGAAGCGTGCCGCTTTGACGCGGTCATCACGAAGGGGAGGGACTGAGTATGATCATTACCATCAACGGTAAACCCTGCGAATGTGAAAAAGGCGAATTTCTGCTTCAGATAGCGCGCCGCAACGGAATCGAAATACCGACGCTCTGCCACCATGACGCCGTCGCAGGGCAGGGAAGCTGTCGCGTCTGTATTGCCGAAGTCTTTGAACGCGGCAGAGGAAAAATCGTCGTTTCCTGTGTATATCCCGTCGAGCACGAATGTGAAGTATTCACGGACAATGAAAAAGTCCGCCGTCAGCGCGGAATGATCCTGAGTCTTCTCAGAAGCCGCGCGCCGGAAAGCCCTGAAATCGCAGCGCTCTGTGAAAAATACAATGCTCCGAAAATCGAGCGTTTTGTCAAAGTTGATGGCAGCAAATGCGTGCTCTGCGGTCTTTGCGCGAAAGCATGTGCCGAGCTGTCTGTCGGCGCTATCTCCACGGTAAACCGCGGCGTCACAAAAGAAGTCGCAACGCCGTACTATGAGCCGAGCGACGCCTGCGTCGGCTGCGGAAGCTGTGCCGCCATTTGCCCGACCAATGCCATTGACATCGTCGAAAACGATGAAACACGCACGATATGGAGCAAGACCTTCCAGCTTGTTCACTGCGCAAAATGCGGTAAAGTTCTCGGCACTGCCGAAGAACGCCGCCTTTCTTCCGCGCGTGCGGGCGTTCCGGAATCCGACCTCTGCGATGACTGCAAAAAACGCCTGATAGCGGATGTTCTTGTAACAACTTACGGAAGATAAGCTTTCTGTCAAAAATTCCGCGTGAGACTTTGTCTACTGTCAAAAATTCCGCATTCACAATGCGGAATTTTTGTATGTACGGTATTTTTTGCATATTTCCCCTTGCATTACCTGCGATAAACCGTTATAATAGTTGTATATGACAAAATGCATAATTCAAAAAAGCAAAAATATTGTCAAATTACCTAAATAACACTACAAGGAGGATTTTTCATGCTTACCGCAAGAGAAAACATGCGCCGCTGTATCGTCGGCGATGCAGCACCCGATCGTTTTGTTAACAACTTTGAAGCACTCGCTATGGGTATTCATCCCGGAATGATGGTTGATACCGACGCCGTTAAGGGCGGCCCGAATGTTGTCAACAGTTGGGGCATCACCCGTTCCTTCCCCGCAAACACTCCCGGTGCTTTCCCCGTTCATACACCTGAGCTCACCGTCGTAAAAGACATCGAGCACTGGAAGGATTATGTACACGCTCCGAGCACTGACTATCCGGATGAGATCTGGGCAGCCTGCAAGGGTATGTATGACGCTATGGACGGCGTAAACGCATATAAAACAACGCTGTATGTTTCCGGTCTTTTCGAGATGACACATCATCTCTGCTCCATTGACCAGGCTCTCATGTATTACATGACCGACCCCGATGAGATGCACGACCTTATCAAGTACCTCACAGAATATGAGCTTCGCGTTGCAGAAGGTATCTGCAAGAACATCAAGCCCGAAGTTCTCTTCCATCACGATGACTGGGGCGGAGAAACAAACTCTTTCCTGCGTCCTTCCATGTTTGAGGACTTCTTCCTCGACGCTTATAAAGAGATTTACAGCTATTACCATGACCATGGCGTACAGTTTGTTTTCCATCATGCTGACAGCTACTGTGCAAACCTTGTTGACGACATGATCGAAATGGGCATCGACGTATGGCAGGGCTGCATGCAGTCAAACAACGTCCCCGAGCTCACCAAGAAATACAAGGGCAAGATCACTTTCATGGGCGATATCGACAACAAATCCATGGACTTCAGCGGCTGGACAAACGAAGACTGCCGCAAAGTAGCCGTTCGCGCTATGGAAGAAAACGGCATGTACAGCTTCATCCCCTGCATAACACAGGGAGGTCCTGGCTCCGTATTCTCCGGCTCCTATGCAGCGCTTGTGGATGAGATCGACAAGTACAACGCAGAGAAGTTCGGCTTTACAAAGGCTGAGCTCGAAGCAAAGCGTCCTCCGATCCAGATCATGTTCGGTTGATTTATTTAACTCAGATAACAGTGACGGCTGCGGAAATTCCCGCAGCCGTTTTATTTTTTCCTTGCTTCTTTTGAAAACAGAATAAACAATGTGTTATAAAGATTCTGATGAATAATTCCCGTTGCGTCGAATTTTACGCTTTTAAACGCAAGCTGCATGATAGGGCCGGTTAAAAACGCACATATCAGCGTTCCGATTCCCACTTTTCCTCCGAGAAGATATCCCGTGAAGGTCACGACCGACAAAAGGGCGATGCTTATAACACCGATCGGGATTTTTTTGCTCCGGCGCTTCAAGCCGACGAGCAGCGTATCTCTCGGACCGCACCCGAGCGCGCTTTTCATATAAAAATACTGCGTATATCCCATAATGAAAAGTCCGCAGATCATCATAATGATACTGCCGATGATCGTGCGCGGCACGGGTATGAAATCAAGGTAATTAAAAAGATCAACCGCTTTACCGACGGTCAGCGCATCAATAAACATCGCGATCCCTATCGGCTCACGCAGAATAATATCAATTATCAGAATCACAACGGAAACTGCGATAGACGCCGTACCGTACAGGATCCCAAAGGTTTTTGACAATCCGAGATTAAACACATCCCACGGGCCCGCACCGATATCGGCATGTATGGTGAGATACACGCCGAAGCCGTTTACAAACAGGGCAATCGCGGCGTATATCATATTCATAATTATCTTTTTCGGTGTACTGTTCATTATGCTGTGCCTCTTTTTTGCTTATAAACACATAGTAACAGATAAAATGTCAATGTCAATATTCGACAATATATTTCCGGCATTCTATATACGAATATTGACTTTAAAACACAGCATAGTATAATGATAACATCAAACATGAAGGGATGAACAGTTTATGTCAAGAGCAGAAATCAAACAAAGAGCCAAGGATCAGCTCGGCAACAATATTTTCGGAGGCAGCTGGCTGATCGCTGTCGTTGTCGTACTTGTTTTTTCGGCGATTTTCTCCATTGTGAACTTAATACCGGCAATCGGTGTTGCTGCATTAATCATTATCGAAGGTCCTCTTATCTTCGGTATGACTTACCTGTTTTTAAAGCAGGCACGTGACGGAATGCAAATGAATATAAGCGATCTTTTTGTCGGCTTTAATTATGATTTCGGGCAGCTTTTGCTTTTAAATCTGTTGCAAAACATTTTTCATTGTGCTTTGGTCATGCCTTTTGATTGTCCCGGGCATTATAAAAACTTACGCTTATTCAATGTCCTTTTACATCAAAGCAGATCATCCCGAATATGATTGGAGGCAGTGCATCAACGAAAGCAAAGCGATGATGTACGGTCACAAGTGGGAGCTTTTTGTGCTTGATCTGAGCTTTATCGGATGGATGATCGTCGGTGCGCTTTGTCTCGGAATCGGCACACTTTGGGCAACAGCCTATCAGTCGGCTGCGCGGGCTCAGTTCTATGAATCACTAAAGCCTGTCGAAGCAATCCCGGAATACACCATATACTGATAAAATAAACGGGCTCATGTGAGCCCGTTTATTCAGATTGATTTATTTTTTGAAGTAGAACATGGCAGCTACGCTGTCTGTTGTGTCTTCGCCATATGCGCCGATCGTAACATTTCCCATGTACTTTCCCGCTGTTGCAAAAAACATTGTCTCATAGAATGCGATGTTGCCGCCTTCGGTCGGCATATTTCCCGACAGGCGAATGCAGTAGTGATCCTCGCCGCCGATTTTTACTGTGCCCTTGACCATTGCACCGTCTACAAGTCCGATCGAATCATAAATCGTCTGTGCGCTTCCTGTGGATACAAACTCCTCCAGTACCTCATCTATAAGCTTTTCTTCGCTGAGAACTGCTAACTGCATTCTGTCTACAACACTGTCAAACTTTGTTATCTGCATGTTTACTGTTGTATAATCTTCGTTCATTGCATACAGATCGCACACCGCGGCGCCGTTTTCTATATTGGCAGCCATCGTCTCGTCGGTAATAATGTCGGCTGTCATACCCATGACCTCGGCGATTTCCTCTTCACTTGCAATATACCATGATTCATCAAATTTGCAGCCTATGCCGAGCATCTTGTTTTCATAGGTAAAGCCTTCGATCGCGCCCATTTCAAATGTGACTTCGGGCTCTTTCTCTTTTTCTTTTTTCTCTTCTTTTTTTGTTCCCTGCTTTTCTTCGCCCTTTTCCGTTATTTCCGTTGTCTTGACATCCGCATCAGCAGGCTTTTTTTCTGCGCCGCAAGCGCAAAGCGATACTATCATACAGAGGAGCAAAATAAACGGGATAATTTTTTTCATTTTTCTACCACCTTTTTAGTTTATATTTTAATAATAACATATTTCTGCAAACTTGCAACACTTTATTTCCTTCCGGATCAGAGACTTGCGAATATCTCCGTTCCCTTGTTTTTCAGCCACCTGCCGAGAATGGTGTTTATTGCCCGTAAAAGCACGGCAGCAAGCACCATCAGGACGCTTCCGCCGATATTCGTATTTGACAAAGCATAGCCGATAACGCCGAGAAGTCCCGCGGCTATAACGCTTCCGAAAAGAGTTATCAGAACGCCGATGCTTTGCTTTAACGCCATGGTCTCATTCGTCCATGTAAGGTCTGGTTTTTTCAGATTTATCGCAAGACCTGCATTTGCCGTGAGCGTTATGAACTCTTCGATCATCAGGAACATCAAAATCACATCATAAGGCTTCGCCTTTATCACGATTGCCGCACATATTGTCAGGACGAAGGCAGGCGGCAGCGTGAGCCACAGGTGAAGTCTTATTTTTGCGTTCAAGACCTTTTTGATATCAACCGGAAGCGACTGCAGGATCCATATCGTCTTTCCTTCGAGTGAAACAGACGGGGCCGTCAGATCGTTCATCGCCGCGACAAAGCATACCACAACGGCTGCAAAGAAGGCGAGCATATCTGCCGATATCGGGATCATCAAAAGCGCTGTGCGTATTTTGTCGGTAAATATAAGGGCGGCAACAGCGCCGATAAGCATCAAGACAGTAGCGAGCGCACAGTTGAGCATATAGGTCGGACTCTGCGTAAATCTTTTCCATTCTTTTCCGAGAAGTGCCGTTTCCGCTTTTGACATTTTTGCCGTTTTTTCCTTGTACACCGTTTTCACGGCGGTGCTTCTTGATGTCGCAATTTTTATATATGATTTTGACATTACATAGCAGGTCAGGGCAAAAATCACGGCGATTCCAAGCGTAACAAGCAGCATCGGGAGTATCTGCCCTTCGGCTGCTTTTCCGAACAGATACGCAGGATATACCTTTTTGATCGTCGCCGATATCCGTGCACTGTTCAGGACTACGTCCTCAAGCATAGAGGAGGAGTTCATGCAGAACCAGTAATATACGCCGAAAAGCGCAAGAGAAAGGATCACGGTCACAAAGCTCTTGTTTTTGAGCTTTGAGGAGACCGCAGCGACTACCCATCCGAGAAGGCAGGTCAACGCGAGGATCAGAAACGTGATGATAAACATCAGCAGAACGGAATTGACAACGGACAGCCCATTCGGATCACCGTATATGAAATACGCTATCAGCGTGGGAACGTATATGATCGCTTCGTACAGAAGCGAGAGCGCGTAAACGCCGGTCATTCTCGCGATCAGGATATCACGGGGCTTTATCGGCAGGGAAAGCAGAAGATCGTTGTCCTTTCCCTTGTATAGGCTTGCGTACGTATTGAACACACTGCCGAATATCCCCAGAAGCATGGAGAGTATCCCCATGATGGCGAAAAGAAGCCATGTCAGCCCCATCGGGACAAACGCTTCCGCCAAGACGGAGGCTACTCCGAAAAATGCAAAGCCCAGGAAGATAAACAGCAGAGAAAATACGGCTATCATCGCCGCTGTTTTGCCTTTTGAACGTCTTTTCCCCGTCTTTCGGTCCGTGAAATAAAACGTGTTCAATTCAAGGAACTGTTTTTTGAGAAGAATTTTCAGCATTGCTCAGTCCTCCAGCTCAAGGAAAACGGATTCAAGCGAGGTGTCACCTTTCACTTCTTCCATTGTGCCGCATTTTATCAGGCTGCCGTTTTTGATGATAGCGACCTTATCGCACAGTTTTTCCGCGACCTCCAAAACATGCGTTGAGAAGAATATCGCTCCGCCGTTTTCGCAAATATCACGCATGATTTCCTTTAATGTATGCGAAGCCTTCGGGTCAAGGCCGACAAACGGCTCATCCATAATAACAAGCTTCGGCTCATGGATAAGGGCGGAGATGATGGCAAGCTTCTGCTTCATGCCGTGCGAATACGATGATACAGGCTGGGCAAGGTCAGCCGTCAGCTCAAACATATCGCCGTATTTGCGTATACGCTCATTTCTTACATCGGCAGGCACTTCAAAAATATCCGCTATGAAATTCAGATATTGTATCGCCGTCATAAAATCGTACAGATCGGGATTGTCCGGTATGTACGCTATTTTTTTCTTGCAGGAGATCGGGTTTTCCTTTATCGACTCTCCGTCAATAAAAATATCGCCGCTGTCAAAGCGCAGTATTCCCGTGACGGATTTGAGCGTCGTTGTTTTGCCGGCTCCGTTATGTCCTATAAATCCGTATATCTCCCCTGCACATATATGCAGGGAAAGATCATCCACAGCCTTCTGTTCGCCGTAAATCTTTGTCAAATGCTCAATTCTCAGCATAAACGTAACTTCCTTTCAGGTTTTTAATCGACTGCACAGTTCAATCATTGAAAACACTTTAGCACATTTAAGATAGCGCGTCAATAATCCCGTTTTTGCCTGTTTTACCTCATTGAAACATGGGAAAATTTCCTGTGACGGCTTTGTTGACAATCTGCGCCCGAGGCTGTAAACTTATCGCAGGAGGGTTATATTATGATTTTGTATATTGACGCGTGTGCACGCGAAAATTCACGCACGAGGCTTCTTGCCGATCATCTTGCGTCCAGGCTCGGAGAAAAGCCCGAACGTGTTGTATTATATGACAAGAATATCATTACACTTGACGGAAAAGCTGTCGATTTCCGCGCCGAAAAATGCACAGCAGGCGATTTTGATGACGAAATATTTGCAAACGCAAAGCAGTTTGCATCCGCCGATACGGTCATTCTTGCCGCCCCGTTCTGGGATCTTTCTTTCCCCGCCGTACTGAAAAAATATATCGAATCCGTCTGTGTCACGGGCGTGACATTCCGATATCTTGAAAACGGTATGCCGCAGGGACTTTGCAGAGCAAAAAAGCTTTACTATGTTACGACGGCTGGCGGCCCGATCTTCAATGAATCTTACGGTTACGGATATATAAAGGATCTGGCGCAGCTCATGTTCGGTATCCCCGAAACGGTGATGTTCAAAGCCGAAAATCTTGACATCGTCGGCGCCGACGTGGACGCGATACTGGAAAATGCAAAGCGCGAAATCGACAGATCATTATGATGTACTTTACCGAATATGCCTCCCCGGTCGGCGTTCTTTCCGTTGTCTGTTCCGACAAAGCTGTGCTCGGGGTGTGGATAGCAGGGCAAAAATATTTTTTGTCCAAGTATGATGCGTCACTGTTCTCACACTGTGAAAACGAGATCACAAAGCTGTGTTTTTCATGGTTTGACGATTATTTTGCCGGAAAACATCCTGAAATTTCTTCCGTTCCGCTTGATGCTCACGGAAGCGATTTTCAAAAACGAGTGTGGGAGCTTCTTGTAAAAATACCCTACGGCGAAACAACGACATACGGCACGATCGCCAAAATGATATCCCCGAAAATGTCCGCGCAGGCTGTCGGCGGCGCGGTCGGGCATAATCCGATTTCCATTATCATTCCGTGTCACCGCGTTGTCGGCTCGGATGGCTCGCTCACAGGCTACGCCGGCGGGCTCGAAATAAAGAGGAAACTGCTTGCATTGGAAAAACGCTGCAACTGAAATCAGTCAGTTACAGCGTTTTTTATATCGTTATATGCCGCAAGATACGCAAAGCAGTGCCAGAAGCCGTCGCGCTCTATGATGCTCTGCATAAGCTGCGCGTATTTCTCCCTGTCGCCGAGACTTTTATAATACAGGGCGATACCGTAAGCGGCAATGTCATATTCCATGTCGTCCGGCTCATTTTGTATCTTCAAAAGTGCGTTTTCCGGCGTTGTGACGTTTGCCCAGACGGACATGGCAAGGTCATACGCCGTATGATGTCCCGTTTTCATGTCGGATGAATAATGCGTAAGCAGAAGCTTGACGCTTCCCGATTTTGCGCACGTGATCGTATGCCAGTACATCGCGGCGATGCCCATTTCATCGTCGGCAAGATGAAAAGCATCCTCAAAAAGTGCAAGCGCGGATTCGTAATTACCCTCAAAATAGCGGCACAGTCCCATGCGATAGTAAATATCGAGCTTATCACCGCCGCGAGACAGGCACGTTAAAAAATCCCATATGGCTTTATCATACCGCAGGATGGACAGATACCGTCCCGCGCGCTGACGCACATAATCCGTACAGTCGGGACAGAGCAGGATAAGCTTTGTGAGAATTTCAATGCACTCTTTAAAGCGAAGCTGTCTTTTCAGCGCGTTTTCAAGCTTGACAAGATTTTCTTCCGTTTCCGGAAGCTGTCTGAGCGCTTTTATCTCAGCGGTATCCTGCGTGATAACAGGCGCATTTGCAAGCTGACTTTCTTTGCTTTCATGTATATCGTAAAAATATATTCCCATTTTTACACATCCAACCGTGAATACGGATCAAAGCAGTCAAGGCATACATATTCCCCGTTCTGTACTCTGATGTGGCTTTCGGCGGACGTTTCTCCGCAGGCTGCACATGTATAGGATTTGAATATCCGCGCTTTTTCCGGCAGCTTTTGTTTCACGGGCTTTACGTCAAACATCTCGTGGCAGTCTCCGTTATACAGCCATTCCCGACGCTCATCTTTCGTGAGCTCAGGCGTTGCACGCAGGACAAGACGACAGGCTTTGCCGTTTTTGCGGTTATAAAACGAAAATGCCTGTTTTCCGCGCAGGTGAACAAGTAAGTTCCCTTTTCCGAAGGTACAGCCAAGCAGCGCCTGGATCGCGTCCACACCGCAAGCGTCATTTTCCGTTATGCACACAAGCTCTTCATCCTCCGCGCGCTCAGCTTCGAGCAGTTCAAGCGCATATAGGCTTGCCTGAACGCCGATTGCAAGCCCTCCGCATTTGTGTCCGTGGAATGCTATTGCTTTTTCCCAAAGTGCATTTTTGTCCATGATAGGTCACCTCAATCAAGATAGCTCTGAGCGCCGGATACTTCTCCCGCTCTGAGTTCAAAATACCTGTTTATACAATAAAACGCGAGTATTATCAGCGCAATACACACACCCGGGGCGATCAGCCAGCCGTAAAGGCCCTTCATAAATGCTCCGCCGCGGTACGCAAGATTTATCATTCTTCCCCATGTGACCTCGGTTATGTCTCCCATGCCGAGAAAGCTCAGCGTTGCCTCCAGCATCATGCAGCGCGAAACGCTCATAATATACCGCGATAATACGACCTCGGTAAGATTCGGCAGGATATGATGCGTCATTATGCGTTTGCGTGAAAGCCCTAAAATCATCAGCGATTCACAGAACGCCGTCTGCTTTAACTGAAGTGTGCGCGTTCTGACGGTCCTTGCCGTCGCGCACCAGCCGAGAACAGAGATGATGATTATGATATTCGCCGTCGTATTTCCCGCAAATGCCGCGATGACAATCGCCATCGGCAGCATCGGTATCAGGATGAATATCTGAATGATACCGCTGAAAATTTCGCCCTTCCAGGACGGCAGATACCCTGCCAAAAGTCCCATGACCGTTCCGATAACAAGGGAGATCGCCGCTGACGCCACACCGATTATCAGACTTGCACGGGCAGCATATACGATTTCCGTAAACACATCGTAACCGAGGTCATTTGTTCCGAGAATATGCTCTGCGCACGGCTTTTCAAATGCAGTGAACATCTCTTTTATACCATATGGCGCAATAAGCCCCGGCGCCGCTGCGAAAATCACAAATACGAGCAGGATCGCACATCCGAAAATCAGATAAAGCTTATTCCGCTTCATGTACACAGCACCTCACTTTCGGGTCGATTGCGGTTGTCACAATATCCGTCAGAAGCGTGAAAACGATCGCAGACAGCGCGCACACGAATAAAACGCCCTGTAAAACGGGATAATCGCGCGCGGCTATTGCCTGCGAAATCAGGCTTCCCATGCCTTTTATTGAGAAAATGTTTTCGATGACAAGCGAACCGGACAATATAAAGCCGAAATTCATACCGACCATCGTCAGAAACGGCTGGCAGATATTGGGGAATATATGGCCAAAAGCGATACGCAGATCGGACATGCCGCGGCTTTTTGCGTAAATGACATATTTTTCGTCAAGCTGTTTTGTGACGGTGTTCAAAACCATCAGATATTTTGCGGGGAAATTGGCAAGCACAAGCGTGAGCACCGGCAGGATGAGATGGACCGTTCTGTCAGCAAGTCTGCCCATGGCCCCTTTTGCCTCGTAGCCGACGGAGTTCAAGGCATTTGACGGCAGGATGCCGAGATCGATCGAAAACAGTAATATCAGAAGAAGCGCAACAAGAAACGACGGCAGAGCGTTGCAAACGATCGCCGCCCCCGTTGTCACCGCCCGGAGCGGGCTTTTTCTCCGCACACCCATCATGCATCCGAGCACGGCGGCAAGCAGGGATGAGATGATTATCGCGGGCAGGGCGATTTGCAGTGTTGCAGGCAGTCTTTTGACAATAAGCGTCGAAACATTTTCATTTTCGTGGAATGAGTACCCCAGATCACCGCGCAGAATGCCGGCTATATAGTCTCCGAACTGCACGGCAAGCGGCTTATCGGCGCCGATTTTTTCATAATAATACTCGTACTGCTCGTTTCCCGCAAGCTCCGAGTCGATCCCCGTCAGCATGAGCGCGGTATCGCCCGGCATGAGCCGCGGCAGCGCGAAATTGAAAACCGTTATGAACAAAAGACATACAACGGAGATAATAAGCTTCTTCTTCATGTAAAACTATCCTTGTAATGTAAGATTCAGCAATGTCTGTACATTTAAAATTCCGAATGTGCCGTCAATGACAAAGCCCGAAAGTCCCGCCTTACTGCACTGGACAAAATCATCACTGAAAAGGGAAATGGCCGGAATGTTTTCCGCATAGTAGTTTTGAATCTCGGCGCAGACAGTTTTATATTCTTCCAGCGTTTCTGTGCCGTCGGCTTTATTTAAAAGCTCCGCATAGGCGCTGTCTGTTATCTGCGCGTAACCCATGGAATTGTCGGCGCTCATGTAAAGCGAGGCAAGTCCCTGATTTTTCGCCATGCCGAACGCGGTAAGCCCTGTTATGACCGCTTCCTGCTTTCGGAGCTGTTCTGTTTTCTCGCGGAACACCGCGACCTCTTCGATGTCTATCGCAACATCCACGCCGATTTCGGCAAGATTGTTTTTCAAAACCTCCGCGTATCTCGCGTGAACGGGCTTATCATCGCGCACCATGACGGTAAAGGCAAGCTTATTGCTTTCCGAGTAGCCCGCTTCCGAAAGAAGCTCCTTTGCTTTTGCAATATCGCGTTCAAGTTCGGGTGTTTCGATATAACCGAATGTTCCCTGCGGTATGAAGCCGGCATTTGACGCTTTTGAATACTCCGTTCCGAAAAGCTCTCTGAATTGCGCGTAATCAACAGCGTATGAAACGGCTTTCCGGACATTGACATCATCAAACGGCGCTTTGCTGTTATTGAAGATGAGCGATGCGGCATTTGCCGTATTCGCCACCGGAATAAGCTGAAGCTTCTCGCTTTCCGCAAGGCTTTCAAGCGCCGATGCGTCAACACCGCCGGAATATTTGTACACCATGTCAAGCTCACCGGTACGCAGAGCCATGTACATCGTGTCGGCATTATCATACAGCTTGAAAATTATGCTTTTTGCGGCCGGTTTTCCCTCCGGATAATTTTCGACCGCTTCAAATACGATCGTCTGTGAATTTGAATCAAAGCTTTTGAATTTATACGGGCCGCAGCCGATATTGGCAAGCTCGTTTGACACCGTCGTATAATCCGCGACTCCGTCATAAATATGCTTCGGCATGATCCTGAGTGTCGTGAAATTTGCCATTTCGCGCGGATTTGCGTTCGGAAGCGTCAGCGTGAGCGTCATTTCGTCAACAAGGTCAATGCTCTCATATCGGTCGGCATAGCCGCCCTCAGTCTGCGTATCGAGATATTCCAGCGTGAATCTGACATCC
>JAZRYQ010000007.1:0-3073 GCA_045600805.1 Candidatus Alloscillospira sp.
GATTTGCCGAGCTGGCGAAGAAATTCCGCGGTGTCGCAGCCATCGAGAAGCAACAAGAGGAGCGGTACCGCGCCCTGCTGAAAAACGTGGAGACCGCGAAGGGCTTTGAGAAGAGCGAAGTCAAGGTGTGGGAGTGCCGCAACTGCGGTCACATCGTGGTCGGCACCAAGGCCCCTGAGGTCTGCCCCGTGTGCAATCATCCGCAGGCGTATTTCGAGGTCAGCGCGGAGAACTACTGAAATTGCATCATGCAGAACGGGCAGTAAGAATATTATCGCTAAGAATGCGATAATATCCGAATTGCACTGTCTATGAAAATGAAAAACCGTTCCAAAGCGCTTGATTGCGTTCTGGAACGGTTTTTGAATATGGTTCTATGATAGCCTTCTTTTTTGGATTTTTACCTTAGAATCTCTGCACTTGACATCCGGGAATATACTGGTTATGATACATATGAGGTTGTATATCCTGAAATCGCACGATCCCGTGAGGAGGTATCCCTATGGCGCCAAACCGAATCGAAAAATATACGGAGCAGCTTACGGAGCAGGAAATGAAAATCCGGCAATACGGAGAAAATGATTTTGGATTTGTATATGTTCAGGGGGAACAGACACCGAATTCCAAAATCAATGCTGCATTGCAAAGAGCCGGTGGCAAGCCCGAAGACTGTCTGTTGTCGGATTATACCGCCTATGGTACCGGAAAGGCAAAGCCGGAATATGTAATAACGTTAAAACGGGATTGGAATACGATCCTTGTTGTCGAATGCAAGAATGCTGCTTCCAAACACCGCAGTGAACAACTCGACCATCCAAAAGCCTATGCGGTAGATGGTGCGCTGTTTTACGCGAAATACTTGAAAGATGATTTCAATGTTATCGCTGTGGGTGTTTCCGGTACAAGGAAAACAGAAGCGCTGGTTGACGCCTTTTTCTGGTCAAAGGGTCAGGAGCATTTTCTGGAGCTGTCAAAAGCAAAAAACATCATTCTGGAACCGGAAAACTACCTTAAACTGGTTCGCGGCGAGCGGCTTCAAAAGGAGTTCAGCCTTTCCACGGTGAAAAAGACAGCCTCGGAAATTCATGATTCTCTGAGAATCAATAAAATGACGGAAAAACAGAAGCCGCTGTTCATTGCTGGAATTCTGCTTGCCTTACAGGATACCTCGTTCAGCAGAGATTACGGATATCTGACGAGCTTTGATACATTACTCGATAGCTGTTGCTCTGCAATTCAACGGGTATTAAACGATGGGGAAATTACATCGGAAAAGATACAGGAAATCCAGAATAAATTCCGGGAGATTCGGTCGGTCATCAAGCTTCGGGCTACTCCCCTTGGAGATGACAATTCCCTGCGCTGGTATATTAACCAGCTCGAAATGAAAATCAAACCCATGATGGACTACGTTGGAAGCACGATTGACGCTCTGGGGGTATTCTATCATGAATTCATCAGCTATTCTTCCGGCGATGGGAATTCCCTTGGTATCGTTCTGACACCGCAGCATCTGACGGAATTCATGACAGAATTGATTCAAATTGATAAGAAATCGCGCGTGGTGGATATCTGTTGCGGCAGCGGTGCTTTTCTCGTTACCGCTATGAGCCGTATGTTCCGGGAAGCGGCAACGGATGATGATATCGAGGCAATTCGGAAAAACAATTTGTATGGAATCGAGCAGGACGCAGATATTCATACGCTGGCACTTGCAAATATGATTATCCGGAAGGATGGGAAATCCCATATTATTCATGGTGATTGTTTTGATCCGGCGACGATTGAAAAATTCCGTACCTTAAAGGATGATAAGGGAAATGCCATTACGCTGAACAAAGGGCTGCTGAATCCGCCTTATTCTCAGCGGGATCATTGCGAGCTGGAATTTCTGGAACAGGAATTGAACCTTTTAACCCAGGGCGGTGAAGTGGCAGTCGTCTGTCCCATGAGCTGTGCAATCGGCACGAAGTTCAAGGATATCCGAAAAAGGCTCATGTCAAAGCACACGCTGGAGGCTGTCTTCTCCATGCCGGATGATATATTCTATGGGCAGGGCGTTGGAACCTGCGTATGCGTTATGGTATGGAAAGCACATATGCCGCACGATGACAGTATTTCAACTTTTTTCGGGTATTGCAAGGATGACGGCTTTGTAAAGCGGAAAAAGCTTGGCAGGATTGATTATTATGGAAAATGGGAAGGAATCAAAGAAAGATGGCTGAGCTTATACCGGGAAAAAGAGGTTGTTCCCGGATTGTCAGCAAAAGCCTGCGTGAATGACAAAATGGAATGGCTGTGTGAAGCCTATTTGAAAACCGATTATTCAACATTGACGGTTTCTGATTTTGAAAGATCGATACGTGAATATCTCGCTTTTCAGGTAAAATATGGTTATTCCGCACTGTCGGTGAAAGAATTCAAACACACTGCAACATATGAACTTGCACCGTTTCTTTGGAAATCTTTTTCTGTTTCAGCTCTGTTTACGGTTTCTTCGTCAAAAGACCCGAATCTGTTGAATAGCAATCCGGGACCGTTCCCCTATATTTCTTCCTCTTGCGATAATAACGGATTAACGGGTTTTGTTGATACACAACCCTCTCAACGACCGAATACAATGACGATTGCCAGAAATGGTTCTGTGGGTTCCACGTTTTACCAACCGATTCCCTATGTGGCTTCACCAGATGATGTTCGCATTTTAACGCCTAAGGCTGGTGTCAAGCTGAATGTCTATACAGCACTTTTTATGAAAACAGTGATAGAACTGGAAAAATTCAAGTATGCTTATGGCCGGAAGCTCGGTTCCAAACGTATTGAACAACTTGCTGTTAGTCTTCCAGTTGACAAAAACAACCTACCGGACTATGAATTTATGGAGAATTTTATGAAATCACTTCCTTATAGTGATAGAATATAATTCATTTGCGCTACATAGTACGCATTTGATACATCTCAACCGCAAAGCGAGAGTTATCAGTGAACTTCTCTTGGCTTATGACAAGAAAGTTGCAGCACAGCGCTCGGGGCCAGCCGCCCCCCCGCGGTTCCCGGTTCTAAGGATCCAAAA
>JAZRYQ010000008.1:0-10061 GCA_045600805.1 Candidatus Alloscillospira sp.
CTCGACGTTTTTGCGGATGCAGGCGGAATCGACTTCATAATAAATCATAATAATCTCCATTCTGCCGTAAGGCACTCAAGATGCGTGGATTATTATATATTATAATCATTTTGTACCGCGGCCGCAATATAAAAAAGGGACTGTTTTTCAGCCCCTTTTATGTTTTTATTCGTTTGTACTGAAAATATCATCGACCGTGACGTTCCGCCTGTTCGCCATGATCTTGCAGGCTTTTGATTTGCGCGAATACATGATGTACAGGACGATCGCCAAAGCGATCAGCAGAATCATCAGAACGCCGGCGCCGATCGCGGTGAAGAGAACGGTTTTGTTTTTCATAATATCGGTCATCGTTACTTCTGCGGGGACCTCAACTATCTTCGGCTCTGCTTCGACTTCGACGGGAACTTCGACAACCTTCGGCTCCGGCTCGGGAACGGATATCAGACCGAAGCGCTGAAATGTTGCGTCAGACGGATCGTATACATAAAGTGACATGATCCCATCGGCGTTTATACAGGGAAGAAGGTAATGCTCTTCGGCTTCTGTATCTGTCGGAACATACGCGGCATATTCCTTTTCGTCGATCGTCACTTTTCCGGCTTCGTAGCCGTTCGGTGCACCGGTAAGAGTAAGGTCAACGAGGATAAGTTCGGAAGCTTCGCCTTTTAAGAAAACGAGCGGCTCGGCAACGCTGTCTGCATTGACGGTGTAAAGCGCACCGAAGCTTTCGCTTTCGTCTTTTTCATCGTAAAGATATACATAAACAGGCGCGTTTTCCCCATAAGAGACGCCGTCGATTTCTTTGTTTTCGATAAGCGTCGGCGTTACGGAAAAGCCAGCGGGAATTATGCTCAGGTCTTCAATGACTTCGCGCACACGCAGCGCTTTGCCGTCAGTCGTCAGAACATAGAGCTCCTCCGTCTGCACGATCGGCGTTTCCGTATCATCCGGCTTCTGCGGCGGCTTTTCGGGCGCGACAGTGCCCTGATTTCTCGTGACGACGATCGTGTATGTTTTTGTTGAGCCGTCCTCGGCGGTAACAGTAACTTTTACGTTGTTTGTACCGACCGAGAGATTGCTTGCGCCGGAAACCGTAAAGGATGCCTTGCTGTCATTTTTCGTCGCGGAAACGGCGATACTTGTCACGCTGTTCTGCACGGTCGCCTTGTAATTCGTCGTGCTTGAAGAAAAAGCAGGGGACAGCGTGCCGGGGCTGATGGAAAGAGCTTTCAGCGTCGCGTCTGACGATGCCGTCGGCGGATTCGTGATCGTGACGGTGGAGTTACCGAGTGTGGATTCCATGGCGTCACCGTTCGTGTCGATCAGTTCACAGTAACCGACATTGATTTTTGCCTGACCGACCGCAAGAGCTTTGAAGGTAAGGCTGCAATTAAAGGTCATGGAGCCGGAAGAAGCATAGTCCGAAATCACAATGGAATTGCCGGCACCGCCGTCGCAGTAAAAATTGCTGTTTCCGGAGGAACTGACATACTGAAGAAGTGACGAATCGTAGGAAAGCGAGATATTGTAATACGAAACATCAGGTCCGATAGAGATCGACACGGTTACACTGTTGCCGACGATTACCGAAGGGTCGTTGAAATGAACGCCTGCCGAGGCTGCATTGACCGGTGTATAAAACGCCGCAATCATACAGCACACGATTACAAGTGTTAATAAACGTGATAAAGATTTTTTCATAATTTAAACCTCGTTTACTATGAGAGAAGTGTGGTTTTCAGGATATGGTTTCTGACTTTTATGAAATCCGCGCCGGAAACAGTTCCGTTCAAGTCAACATCCGCGGCTTTTGCGGCTGTTTCTCCGAGAAGAGCGGTCTTTAATATATGGTTTCTCATTTTAATAAAATCTGTTCCCGATACGGCACCGTCCCCGGTCACATCGCCCTTGACGGCTGCCGTGTAGACGCCGTACAGCTCGTCCTCGTCATCGTAAACGAGGATCTTGTCACCTGTACACATCACGGAAGAGGGCTCCTTTGAGGAGGCGTCGGAAAGCGTGATGATCGCTTTGCCGCGCGTCAGAAGACCTGCCTTGACCGTTTCGGCTGTCACATCGGGGGGAAGAACGACATATATGCCGTTTGTCGCGTACTTATCCGAGAACTGCGGCTCGGCTTCGTTTTCCTCAACATTGTTTCTCGCGATCGTGAGCTTATATGTTCTTACCTCTCCGTTTTCTGCCGTGACCTTGATGTCTGCCGTCGTGACGCGGCCGGAAAGCGTGACCGCCCCTGCGCCGGCTACGGTCGCCTTTGTATCAAATGCCTCCGCTGTTACGGTAACGCCTGTATCGTTGTCGTTGGCAATGATCGAGTATTCAAGTGTGTCGGTTGCAAACTCCGGGGTCAGTGTGTAGCCCGATACGGAGAGTGATTTGAGCTTCATGTTCGGGCTGCCGTCACCCGTCGGTTTTGCGCAAGGCGTATCCGGCATACCGCTGTATACGGGTATCAGGAACGTGAGCGCTGTCGTGCGCATTTCGGCTGTGTATGCGCCGGAGAGCGTAGAGCCCTCGGATTTCGGACCGTATACGCTTGTCATATATTGATGACTGAACGCATTTTGTCCCTGCACATTGAAGCGTTTTAAATACAGTGTAGACTGTCCTGCGTTTATATAGCCGGAGGCATAAAGCTGCGTACCGCCGTAAATTGATTTTTTGCGTGTATCCCAGCCGCGGGATTTGGCAAAGTTCAGACCGCGCTGGATGGTTTCCGCGGCAGAAGAGCCGTATGCACTGTAATTGAAGAAGTTGTAATATCCCTCATAGCCTGCATAGGTACCGTCGGAAAGTGCGCTGCCGTTTCTGCCCTGTTCGGTCAGAAGCATGGACGCGATGACATACGGGTTTGCGCCGTATTCCTTTGAAGCGTCATAAATACACTGCGCGTATGTAAGTCCTGAATCCGTTTCATCGGGCATTACGCCCTCCATAAAGGAGCCTTTCAATATCGTTTCAATGCCTGCCACATTCTGAACGGCTTCGTCGAAGCTCTGATCCAGGAACTGAAAAACATTTGTTTCGTCGAGGAAATTGCGCGGGTCCATGTAATATCGGATGATCGATTCCGAGGCGGCGACCCATCTGCCGCTGTCGAAAATCACCCATTCGTTCTTTTCCCAGTCATATGCGCCGGGCTGGGTTGATTTCCACGAGGATGGGAAGCTGTTTTCAACAAGGCTCTTGCCGAGAGCGTTCTCCTCTGCGATGCTGGTGTCCCATGTATAGGAAACATTCATCGCCTTAAATACCCATGTCGGGTATTTTTCATGCAAAGCGGAAAGAGATTCACGATATGATTCCGGGAACAGCTCAAGCGTTTTCTCCCAGTTTTCGGGCGTGATGATATTGCCTGGATCGACAGGATCGGCCTCTCCGTCAAGCTTGATATAATCCGAGTGGACATACCCCTCATGGACATTGTCCGAGTCAAATTTGATAACATACCATATAACACCGTCAGCGGCTGCGGCTTCGTCTATGATCGTTACGGTGTCATTTGCTTTCAGCGTCCCTATCTGTCCATACGATGTTCCGGGACCTTCGCGGACGGTGAGAGTGGAATAGGAAGATACGTTGCATACCGTTCCCGCCTTCTCTTCATATGCATTCGCGGCTGTCGGAAATGCCGCCGCTATGGAAAATATCAAAGCAAAAACCGTAAGCCAAATCACGGATAAACGGTAAAAATTTTCGCGTGAAGCTTTGAACTTAATCATTTTCTGCCTCCTTTTTTCATCAAATATCAACATGGAAATCCATAGTAAAAGCAGTTATAGATACTGATATAATACAAAAAATTATACGATTTGTCAATATTATCAGCGATTTTTCTTAATTACGCGGGATTTTATTGTGCTATTTTGACAAAATTGACAAATTCTGCGTATATGTTGTATAATATTAAAAAAGGTATATACTATTTGTAGTTGCTTGACATAATACAATTTTTCGATAAAAAGGGTGAAAATGATTAAAAATGTTTTTTACTTATGAATTTAAAGCGGGAATGGCGGAGCTGACCTCGGATTTTGAAGTCAAAAACATGGCGCTTTTGAGAATGTGTGAGGACACTGCGGGATTTCATTCGGATACGCTGCATGACGGGCTTAGCGATGTAATGCGCACGGGTAAAGCATGGGTCATCGTGGCATGGTATATGCATGTTGCACGCCGGCCGAAATACGGGGAAACGATCCGTGTGACAACCTGGGCCCGTGAGATCAATAAGGTAAACTGTATCCGTGAGTTTGAGCTCTCCGGCAAAGACGGGCTGTACGCGAAGGTGAGCTCTAAATGGGTGACGATACATATGGCAGAGCGGAGAATCGAATGGATAACCCCGGAGAGGATCGCCGCTTATGAGCCGGAGGAAAGAACACTGTTTGATACGCCGGTGAAATTCCGGTCGGTGCTCAGACGGGAATATGACATCGTTTCTGAATATACCGTGCTTAAAAAAGATACGGATATCGTCGGGCATATGCATAATCTGCATTATCTTGATTATGCCATGATGTCCCTTCCGGAAAACCGTCAAAGAGAATATGACAATGTCATGATAATTTATAAGAATGAAATGTCCGCAGGTGAGCGCTTCCGGTGCGGATATTTTGTCAGGGACGGGAAAAACACCGTTATATTGTCGCAGAACGAAAAAGTGAACGCGACCGTGCAGCTTTGGTAAATTGCGCTTTTTCTTCTAAAAGCAGGATGTACATATTGACTTTGACGCTTTAGTGAAATATAATCTAAAATATCTTTAAAGAGAGAACGGAGGAAATTTTATGGAAAGAGAACGACTCGGCAGCCGTCTCGGGTTTATACTGCTGAGTGCGGGTTGTGCGATCGGATGCGGAAATGTATGGAAATTCCCGTGGATGTGCGGTCAGTACGGCGGAGGCGCCTTTGTGCTTATTTACATTATCTGCCTTATTGTACTCGGACTTCCTGTTATGACGATGGAGTTTTCACTCGGACGAGCAGCTCAGGCAAGCCCGCTTAAAATGTATCAGAAGCTTGAAAAACCCGGGCAGAAATGGCATATCCACGGCACCGTGGCACTGATCGGCAACTTATGCCTCATGGCATTTTATACGGTCGTGACAGGTTGGATGATGTATTATTTCATAAACTTCCTTACCGGCAATAATCAGACGCTTACGTTTGGCGGAATGCTTTCAAGTCCGGCAATCAATGTCGGCTTCCTTGTAATCGCGGTAGTGCTCGGCTTCGGCGTTCTGTGCTTCAATCTTCAGGGCGGACTTGAAAGAATAACGAAATATCTTATGGTTATTCTTCTTCTGCTCATGATAGTGCTTGCTGTTCACAGCTTCACGCTTGACGGTGCGAAAAAGGGCCTTTCCTTCTATCTTGTTCCAGACGTTTCAAAAATTGACGGAAGTGTTATCGTCGGCGCGATGAATCAGGCGTTCTTCACGCTGTCGCTCGGCATAGGCTCAATGGCAATCTTCGGAAGCTATATCGACAAAAAACGCTCACTTATGGGAGAGTCCGTGAATGTTATCATACTCGATACATTTGTAGCGATTTTCGCGGGACTTATCATTTTCCCCGCGTGCTTTACATACGATATCGAGCCGGGTGCAGGTCCTGCTCTTCTGTTTGATACAATGGCGACCGTTTTCAACAACATGAAAGGCGGACGCTGGTGGGGAACACTGTTCTTCCTGTTCATGGTGTTTGCGGCGTTCTCGACGGAGCTTGCCGTTTTCGAGAACATTCTCGCATGTGTGCGTGAAAAGACCGGTTGGAACCGACCGAAAGGCTGCATTGCCTGCGGCATTATAGTCCTTGTTCTCGGACTTACAACAGCGCTCGGTTTCAATGTTCTTTCCGGTTTTGTGCCGTTTGCGGAGGGCACGGGCTTCCTCGATTTCTGGGACTTCATCGTAAGCACGAATCTGCTTCCTCTCGGTTCCCTCGTATTTGCGCTGTTCTGCTGCAATAAATTCGGCTGGGGATGGGACAACTTCGTCCTTGAGGCAAACTCCGGCGAAGGCATAAAGGTCAGACAGTGGATGAAGCCGATATTCAAGTATGTTGTACCGGTGATCGTCATCTTCCTGTATGTATACGGCCTGGTGACCTTCCAGTGGAGATAAGATAATCTGAAAAAAACCGTCCTGACGGACGGTTTTTTTATCGCTGTTTATTTATTGAAAGAAGAGGCAAGCTCAGAGGCGAGCGCTTCGATCGCTTCAACTGCCGTGCCGTCAGGGGAGGATTTGAAGGTCACGGTCGTATCCGCAAACGATGTGTTTTTAAGCGCCGCGAGCTTATCGTGCATGAGCTTTGCACTCACAGGAGCCCAAGTCCCGTTTTCGATAAAGCCGAACATTCTGTTCTGAAGATTGTGAGCGGTTATGACATTTATAAGGTTATCGATCGGCGTATAAAGTCCGTTATTGTATGTCGGACATGCAAGAACGATATGACTGTATTGGAAGCACGATGCCAGAAGCTCAGAATAATGTGTGACCGACGCATCATAAATATAAGTTTTTACGCCTTTTCTGCGCAGTGCGCCGGCAAGAAGCTCGGCGGCATTTTCCGTGTTGCCGTATATCGAGCCGTAAATTATCAGAACAGCGTTTTTTTCGGGCGTGTATGTGCTCCATGCAATGTATTTCTCAAGTATGTAACCGATATTGTCTCTCCATACAAAGCCGTGCAGCGGACAGAGCATTTTGATTTCAAGACCGGACGCCTTACCTAAAACAGCCTGTACCTGAGGGCCGTATTTTCCGACGATGTTTGTGTAATAGCGTCTTGCTTCATCGAGGTATTCGCGGTCAAAGTCCACTTCGTCTGCAAAAAGTGCGCCGTTCTGCGCGCCGAATGTGCCGAAAGCGTCAGCCGAAAAGAGAATTTTATCCGTCGTGTCATACGTCATCATGACCTCGGGCCAGTGCACCATCGGCGCGTTGACAAACGTGAAGGTGTGTCTGCCTGTGCACAGCGTGTCCCCCTCTTTTACGCTGCCGGCAAGCGTAATGCCGAAAAACTGCTTTATCATAGCGGCGGCTTTTGCGTTGCATATCACGGAAACGTCGGGGTATCTGCGCAAAACCTCTGCGATATTTGCCGCATGGTCCGGCTCCAGATGCTGGATAACAAAATAATCAAGCGTCCTGCCACCGAGCGCTTTTTCGATGTTTTCAAAGAAAAGCGATGAGATCGCTTTATCCACGGTATCAAACAAAACAGTTTTTTCGTCTAAAACTATGTAAGAATTATAGGAAACGCCCTTTGTCAGCGGATAAACGCCTTCAAACAAAGCTATTCTTCTGTCATTTCCTCCGACCCATATAATATCATCGGTAACATGCTTGACGTTATTCATATTGTCCTCCAAATAATCAATAATAAATATCAATAGATAAATGATAATCCGCATGGAGCTCTTTGTCAAGCTTATGTAACGGCGAAAGCGCCGTTTACGGCAGGTATTCAGCCGGATCAACGTATTCGCCGCTTTTTGTCATGGCAAAATGAAGATGAAAAGTCTGTCCTGTTTCACCGATCGCGGTATTGCCGACAGTGCCGATAACGGAGCCGACGGCAACACTGTCACCGACAGCGACGGTCGGTGATTCCGAGAGGTTAGAATACACGCTTTCCAGCTCATCGCCGTGCGAGATAATGACCGTTGTGCCGAGCAGATCGTCGTTATACACGGCTTTTACCGTTCCGTCTGCAACAGCCATTACCTTTGCGCCGGGCTCGGCTTCGATATCAATGGCGGGATGCGTTCTCCAATCCATCATCGTCGGGTTATAAACAAGCTCGTCATCGAAAAATCCAACTGCCGTGGTGCCGTAAAGCGGCCACATGAATACGGGCGCCGAAACGGACACCGCTTCACTTTCGTCGGCTGCCTCCGGCGCGATGACCTCGGAAGCGGAAGAATCGGTTTCAGTCTGAGGTGTCATGACCTCGGAATCATATCCGTGCTTGAAGCTTGAATCGGGAAGGGAAACGGTGCCGGATTTTTCCGTACCGGATACGGATATATTGCTGCTTTTTTCTACATTCGCTCCGCGCAGCGTGTTTAAAGGCATAAGCATCGCCCATACGGCAACACCTATCACGAAAACACATGCGGCAAGGGCTATGTAGAAGCCCTTTGCGGAAACATTTTCCGAATTCTGCGGGGAGTTGTTATTATCTTTCATACTTGTTCCTCCGAATAGTTAATAAAAAAGTGCCTGCTTGTATTGTTGACAGCAGGCACCGAATTATTCAGAGGAGTTTATTTTATTTTTTGAAACTGTCCTTTAACGCGACCGAACGGTTGAAAACAAGATGGTCTTTGTCTGAATCCTTGTTGTCAACACAGAAATAACCGAGACGCAAAAACTGGAACGAAGCGGGAGCTTTTGCGTTTTCAAGCATTTTTTCGACCTTGCAGCCTGTAAGCGTTTCAAGAGAATCGGGATTCAGGCATTCGATAAAGTCCTTGTCACCGCCGTCAGGATCTGGATCGGCAAAAAGATTTGAATAAAGCCTGATCTCAGCGTCGGCACAGTTTTTCGCATCGACCCAGTGTATCGTCCCGCGGACTTTTCTGCCGTCAGGCGTGTTGCCGCCGTATGTTTCGGGATCGTATTCGGCAAAAACCTCAACGACCTTGTCGCCTTCCTTACGGCAGCCTGTGCATTTTACGATGTAAGCGCCCTTTAAACGAACTTCGTTTCCGACATAAAGTCTGTTATATTTTTTCGGAGGATCTTCCGCAAAATCATCTTCTTCTATCCAAAGGCTGCTTGAGAACGAAACTTTTCTGCATCCCGCGTTTTCGTCCGTCGGGTTGTTTTCAACATCGAAAAGCTCACTTCCGTTTTCGGGATAATTCGTGATCGTGAGCTTCACGGGACGTGTTACAGCCATTGCGCGCTGTGCATTTGCGTTCAGATCGTCACGGAGACACGCCTCCAAAAGGCCGAATTCAACGGTGCTTGCGACCTTTGCAACGCCGATACGCTCGCAGAAATCGCGGATCGAAGCCGGTGTGTAGCCTCGTCTGCGCAGACCGCACAGTGTCGGCATTCTCGGGTCATCCCAGCCGGAGACATAGTTTTCCTCAACAAGACGGCGAAGCTTGCGCTTTGACATGACAGTGTAGTTGATGCCGAGACGCGCAAATTCTATCTGACGCGGCTTTGCGTCCAGTCCGCTGTGCTCAACGACCCAATTATAAAGCGGTCTGTGGTCTTCGTATTCCAGTGAACAGAGAGAATGCGTTATGCCCTCAAGACAATCCTGGATCGGGTGTGCAAAATCGTACATCGGGAAAATGCACCATTTTGTGCCCTGCCGGTGATGCTCCACGTGACGGATACGGTATAAAACCGGGTCGCGCATGTTGAAGTTGCCGCTTGTCAGGTCAATTTTTGCGCGGAGCGTGTATTTGCCGTCCGCGAATTCTCCCGCTTTCATGCGGCGGAAAAGGTCAAGACTTTCCTCACGCGGTCTGTCACGGTACGGGCTTACGGCGGGAACGCCGATATCGCCGCGGTTTGCCTTGAACTGCTCGGCAGAAAGCTCACAGACGTATGCGTCACCGTTCATGATGAGCTTTTCCGCGATTTCATACGTTTTATCAAAATAATCGCTGCCGTAATAAAAACGGTCATCCCAGTCAAAGCCGAGCCAGTGAATATCCTCCTTGATGGCATCGACATATTCCGCGTCTTCCTTGGCGGGATTCGTGTCATCCATTCGCAGATTGCACAGGCCGCCGTATTTTTCGGCGCTTCCGAAGTTGATTATCAGAGCCTTGCAGTGACCGATATGCAGATATCCGTTGGGCTCGGGCGGAAAGCGAGTGTGAAGCGTTTTTCCCTCATACTGTCCGCCGGGGGCGAGGTCCTCTTCGATAAATGTATGTATAAAATTTCTGTATTCGGAATCAATTTCAGCCATATCGGATCGTCCTTTCCAAACATTGTTTGTGAAATACAATTATACAGACAAATTTATGCAGTGTCAACTTGAAAACATAAATGTTG
>JAZRYQ010000009.1:0-14185 GCA_045600805.1 Candidatus Alloscillospira sp.
GCATTATTTTTCCGCTGTACAGAACGTGGCATTTCATTGTGCTTGCCGCGGTCGCTGTACTTGCCTATTTTGTTGCTTCAAAGCTGTTCCCCGGAAAAATCGAATATGTTGAAAAACCCGTAAAACCCGTTACGACGGGAAACGAAGAGTTTGACGCGCTTTTACGCGAGGGCGAGACCGCCGTTTCCGAAATGAAGCGTCTTCGTGACAGTATACCGGATGCGCAGATAAAAGGTAAGATTGACAGACTCATTGAGCTTACCGATAAAATCTTTAAAGATCTTCTTGAGGACGCCGAAGATTATAAGCTTATCAGCCGTTTTGCATCGTATTTTCTTCCGACAACGATCAAGCTTCTCAACGCATATGACCGCATGGACGATACAGGCATTGAAGGCGAAAACATTTCCTCCACGAAAGCACAGGTTGCCAAAATTCTCGATACGACGATATTAGCGTACGAAAAAGAGCTCGACGCGCTGTTTGCTAACCAGGCGCTTGACATTGACGCGGATATAACCGTCCTTGAAAACATGCTCAAAATGGAAGGGCTTTACTGATTTTTACAAACACATTCATTGGGAGGTCATCATGAAAAAATTTTTTGCTGTTATTTTGACATTGATTTCCCAGCAGCGTCACTTCTATCGGCGATCATGCGTTTGAGGGCTGCGATACCCTTAAAGATGTATATTATGCCGGTACAGCGGCACAATGGAACAGCATGGAAATAGGCGATTACAACGAGCGTCTTACCGAAGCGACGATCCATTATAATTAATGCGTACTGTTTAAACTCTTTTTGCTTGACATTCAGCGTCTGGAATGGAATAATATTTCATGAGATAATGTATGCTGCCGGGAATGCCAATGATTTGCCGCAGACACATTTTACGGATATACACTGAATAATCACAGAAAGGAAATATAACAATGGAAGATTTAAACGAATTTGTACCTCAGCTTACTTTTGATGCGGCAGGAGCTGCCGCCGTCGCCGCCGAAGAAGAAAAAGCTCCCGACAACGCCGAGCGCGATAAAACCGCCGTCAAGCTTGACATGAGTATGCTTTCTGACGCTGAGCAGAAGGTCGTCTCCGATTTTGCAGAGAAAATAGACATCACCGATACAAATGCCGTTTTGGTTTACGGCGCGGCTTCCCAGAAGCATATCTCCGATTTTTCTGACTCCGCTCTCAGCGCAGTCAGGACGAAAGACCTCGGTGAGATCGGCGATAAGCTTTCTGACCTCGTTGTCGAGCTCAAAGGCTTCAAATTTGACGAGGAGGAGAAAAAGGGACTGTTCGGTCTGCGCAAAAAAGCAAAAAGCCGCATAGAAGAGCTCAAAGCCGATTATGCAAGCGCCGAGAAGAATGTTGACAACATCGTAAAAATGCTCGAAGAGCATCAGGTCACTCTCATGAAGGACACAGCGATGCTTGACAAGATGTATGACCTCAACCAGAATTATTTCAAAGAGCTGACCATGTACATTCTTGCAGGCAAGAAAAAGCTGCAGGAATGCAAGGACGTCACGCTCCCCGCTCTTCAGAAGAAAGCCGCGGAAACAGGTCTTCCCGAGGACGCGCAGGCTGCAAACGATTACGCCAACATGGTCAACAGATTCGAAAAGAAGCTTTATGACCTTGAGCTTACAAGAATGATTTCCATACAGATGGCACCGCAAATTCGTCTTATTCAGAATAATGACAGCCTTCTTGTGGAAAAAATACAAACATCCATCGTCAACACGATCCCGCTCTGGAAGAATCAGATGGTGCTTTCACTCGGCATGTATCATTCTCAGCAGGCCATGCAGGCTCAGCGCGAGGTAACGGAAACGACGAATGCTCTGTTAAAGCGCAACGCCGAAATGCTCAAAACGGGCAGCATCGAAGTTGCCAAGGAATCCGAACGAGGTGTTGTGGAAATCGAAACCCTTCAGGAGACAAACAGAATGCTTATCGATACGCTCGAAGAAGTCCAGCAGATCCAGAAGGACGGCAAGCAGAAGCGCGCAGAAGCAGAAGCCGAGCTCGGCAGGATCGAGGGCGAGCTCAAGCAGAAGCTTCTCAACATCAATAAGTAAGCTATGAAATTATTGAAAAACAGAGCTGTCGCCATTATAATTACCGTTGTATGCTCTCTATCGGCGCTATTATGCGGCGTTCATTTCAGTCTTGCCCGCCAATGCGCAAAAATCGAAACCGGATTTTATGACGGCGTTGTCTATGACGGATATAAGCACCCGTCGATTGACGATCAGCTTTCCGAGCGCTGTGCCGCATCCCTGGGGCTTATCTCCATGCTGGAGGAGGATACCGCAAAAGAGCTGACGGAGGCAAGAAGATCCCTTTTGGACGCGGAGACGATTTCTGAAAAATGCGCGGCAAATGACAAACTTCAAAAAGCGTATGAGCGTGTAAAGCCGTTTATCGGCACAAGCGAAGCGGAAAAAGAATATATTTCGGCAATGGATAACACCCAGCGCCTTATCAATGATTCGGGATATAACGACAGCGTTTGTCTGTATGAAAAAAATGTGCTGAATGCTTTTCCGATCAGCCTTTTGAAAAACATCGTGAACGCAAAGCGTCCCGAAGGTTTTGGTCTGAACTATGAACTGGGGCTGGAATAACAATATGGAGAATCTGGATTGAAAAAGAAATTTTTGATTTTCACACTGATTTTTATCATGCTTTTTGCTTTGTCTTCAAACGCCTTTGCCGTTGTTGACAAAAGCGACGCGTTTTACGTTGCAGATTATGCTGATGTTTTCTCCTCTGATTTTGAAAACCGCATAATCGAAATGAACGGCGACCTTGAATACTACTGTGACGGCGCACAGCTTGTCGTCGTCACGGTCGATTACCTTGACGGGATGTATTCAGACGAATATGCAACGAAGCTGTTTAATACATGGGGCATCGGAAACGCAAGCGAAAACAACGGTATGCTGCTTTTGCTCGGCGTAAAGGAAGGTAAGGCGTGGCTCGCAACAGGTAAAGGCATCACTTTGTCAGACAATGCAATAGACAGCATGTTTGAAGAGTGCTTCTGGGATGATTTCGATGCGGGCAGATACGAAGACGCGACGGAAGCGATGCTTGACCGTCTTATAAACTGGTACATTGCCGAATACAATGTTGAAACCGACGACGGCGAAACGTCCGCGCAGTCTGTTATGGATCCTCAACGTATACCGGAAAACGCATCCGAAAGCTACGGCGAGCTTTACAGAGAAAGAGCGAAAAAGGAACGGGATAGGACGGCACTGGTCATAATCATTCTCATTATTGTGTCATTCCTGCTTGTTGCCCTGTCCGACAGCCGCAGACACCGCGCATATTATCGCGGAATGGGTGCATCGGTGCCGAGATATCATGTATGGAATGTGTTCGGACACCGTCACAGACCGTGGTACGGGTACCGTCCTGTACGCCGTCCGCCCCCACCCCCGCCGTCGCGCGGACCCCGTCCCGGATATCGTCAGACTTACTCGCGGCCCACGCCGCCGCGTTACACATCACGTCCGTCATCCTCAAGACCGTCGTCGTCAAGGCCATCATCTTCCAGATCGTCAGGCGGCTTCGGAGGCTTCGGCTCAAGCAGTGGAAGTCATCACAGCGGAGGAAGCTTCGGCGGTTTCGGAGGACATTCCGGCGGAAGTCACCACAGTGGAGGCGGCTTCGGCGGCGGGGGTCACTCCGGCGGTCATGGCGGCGGCAGCAGATAAAAACAGCGGAGGTTGGTCAGGCCAATCTCCGCTTAAATTTATTTACCGTCAATTCCTTTGAACTCATTTTCAAATTCATCGGCGCGTTTCTGAAGCTCTTCTGCTGACGGGTAATCAAGATTTTCGTCAATTTCCAGATCCGCGACCGCAAGCGCGCAATATAAGCTTCTTGTCTCTTTCGGTCTGAACATGCGTTTGTACCTTGTAAAATCATGAAGCATGGACGCATACGCATAAGCATGATGCTCGGGAAGGAACATGATCTGATGAACCTGTGAAACGATCTCTTTTGCTGTCAGAAAACAAACAAGGGCGACCTTTTCATCCTCATTCGGCAGAAGCTCCTTCAGGATTTTTGATATCATATCCCTCTGTCTGTTTCCGAACGGAAACGCCCACTGCTCGTATTCTCTTGCGTCGCGCTCTCTTGTGCGTTTGGTCTTAAACTGAAGCCACTGAATCTCTCCGAGTGCCATTTATGTTTCTCCTTCCTATTTCTACATACACTGAGTATAACACATACTTTTATATCTTGCAAGATTTCGCGCAATGAATATTTTTAAACATACTGTTAACATATTTGATTTTTCCAGTTCCTTGTGCTATACTAAATAAAAAAATACAAAATTAAAAATTAACGGAGGTGTTTGCATGAAGAACAAAAACAATATTCTCGGAAGTATAATCGTGCTTATCCTTATTTTTGCTGCCGTCGCAGCCGTCATTGTTTACAAAGAGAAGATAATGGACGCTATATCGGAGCTTAAATTCAGGCTCTCCGAACGGCGATGCAACTGCATCTGCATAGACGACAGAGACGATTTTGAAAACTGAATGATAACGGCGCAGGTTTTTGACCTGCGCCGCAGTCTGTAGACAAAGTCTCACAGAGTTACTCCGCAAAGCGGAGAAATAGAATTAAATCTGTTTTTGGGGCAGCTTTGCCGCCGCAAAAACACTCTGAGGCAAGCTCTGCTTGCCCTCGCGCCGACCAAAGAGGGCAAAGCCCGATGCGATGGAGCGCGAGTTTTTTCGTCGGCAAAGTCCAATGGACTATGCCGACGATTTGCGGCGCAGGTTTTTGACCTGCGCCGTTCATTTATTTTTTCTCGGGGAAACCGTGTCCCATATAGCAGAACGCAAGAGTAAGCGGAATACCGTCAAGATAGTGATTTTCACGTTTTACGGCTGTTTCCGGGCACGGGAACGGATAATCCATCGCAATCAGAACATCGGAAATGAGATGTCCCGTACCGTGGATCTCGTCTGCTCTCGTGAGGGCATAGACCATGCCGGCGCCTGCAGCGTCGATCGGAACAAGTCCCGGGAAGCCGGGCATTTTTACGCCGTCAAGCTCATCGGGAAGGTCTCCGTTTTCTTTATCGGTACCCTTCGTTTCGGGCACGCCGACGCCTGCCGGTGTGATGCAGAATACGTTGACGCCTGTTCCCTGCACTTCGTTGGCAAGAGACATGATGACCGACGTCGCGCAGGATTTGCTCGCCGTGTAAATGCTGCCGCCGAGCATACCGGGGATATAATGGAACTGCGTTGTCGAATATGTCACCGTTCCGTGTCCGCGCTTGATCATATCCGGAACAAAAGCGTTTACTGCGAGCATAACGGCGCGGCCTGATATCGCGTAAGCTTCATCGAGCTCCTCGACCGGTGAACCGAGGATCGGTCCGCAGAGCGCCATATTCATCGCATTGTTGATAAGGATATCGACCTTACCGAACTTTTCGATTGCTTTTTCCTTGAGATTCTGAATGTCTTCTGCTTTTGATACGTCTGTTTTAACGAAAATTGCGGTATCCGGCCCGTTATCCTCGTTTATCATCGCGGCGACCTTGTTGCCCTTCGTTTCGTTCCGGCCAACAATGACGACCTTCGCTCCCGCCCACGCAAGAGCCTGTGCGTATCCTTTGCCTACGTTGCTCGTTGAGCCTGTTATGACAGCGACCTCACCTGCAAGGCACCCTTTTTTCAGGCAGGTGTTTTCAAGTGTGAAATCCGACATATTGTTTCCTCCCATTTATTTAAATTTATTTTATCTGTTTTTTCATATCCGGGTCGAGAGCGCGGATCTTGCCGAGCAGCGTTGTATACGGCTCAACGGTAACAAACGAATCGTAATTGACCGTTCTGAAAAGCATTTTCTGCATCTTTATGACGTCACCGCAGTCTGTACAAGGAAATAACGCCGTGAAGAAAAATCCGTCTTTCTTTGCCTGCTCGTATGCTTTCAGGAAAACAGGGCTTTCGATTGAAAGATTCAGATGGATCATTTCCGCACCCTGCGATTTAAGCTCGTACACATGATTTGAAAGCAGCTTATCCCAGTCCTCACCGTATTCAAATATGTTTATGCTTCCGATGCGTGTTCGGCTGCTGAATATATGCGTGCATTTTGTTGCATCGGAGAAAGACTCTATACCGTCCTTTAAAACCGTGCGCTCAAGGTCGAGGCCTCTGTAAATCATATCGGTGATTTCACTCAGCTCTTCCGGCAGATAAACCGTCCTCGGCGTTTTATCGAACACCGTACACGCAAACGCCTCACTGCTGTATTCGTTTTCTCCTCTGAAGGTGCTCTGAAACGCATCGGGCGGCGCCATATTGAATCCGAAGCCGTTCGGGTATGAGCCGTATTTCAGTCGGATCTTCTGGGAATACGGATGCGTTGTCACACAGCAGCCGAGAAATATCTTTCCCTTTGCCTCGTCATGCACATAATTATACGAACGCTGCATCATCATGTGAAAAGCGCCCGCATTGCGGTAGCGTTTGTTGACGATGGCCATGCCCGATTCCCAGACGCCCGGGATATCCGTCCACTGCCATGCGGCGTGATGGCCAGCGATCCCGCCGTTTTCATCGACTGCGACCGTCGAATGTATCCTGTCTTTTGCGACAGCGGCGTAAAATCTTTCGGGATAATAGATGATATCATTTATGTACGACAGGCCGTATTCCGCGTAAAACGCGCGGCATATCTCAAGCATTTCGCTTTTCTTCGGTGTTCTGACCGTGAGCTTTGCGTTTTCTATCGGCGCAAGCGGTGTTTCAGCTTTTTTATTGTCAAGCTGTGTTGTTTTACTGTAATATTTTACAAGCCTCTGACATCTTCCGTCCAGCCCGAGGTTTTCTACGGACACAACATCGACGGCGCTGTTCATGATCGTAAGTCCGAGCCTGTCTTCCCCTTTGAGTATGGTTTCATAATCTCCCGGAAGACCGGCATCGTATACGCAGACCGTAAATTCCCCGTCACAGGCATCCGCGGTGATGCGAATGCTTTCGATCCTGCTTGACATGCTGTACGAAATTACGTTATTGATCGCTTCTTCGGTTGCAAGGCCTATTTTTTCGGCATCTTTCATGTCATCGAACCACACAAGCGCATAAGCTTTTACCGCTGCAATGACCGAAGGCAGCATTCCCGCCTTCGGTACTATACTAATATCAATATCAGACATATTAAACCTCCTTTGCTGTAAAATATTATTACACCATGATTACAGAATGTCAACAAAAAGTTAAATTTCAATAAAGGCTTTACATTCTCACTTTGACGTGTTAATATACAAAATAATTAATATAGCAATTAAAGGATAGAGGCGCAGTTGTCATCAGTAATATTCGGTGCAAGGCATGCAAAGCCGTTGCCGGTATGAAAGGGATCCCTGCCGAAAGCGGAGTTTTGCATCCTCCGCTTGGTCTTGCGGATAATATCCGTATGACTGTCGCATTTGCGGAGAGCTATGTATTGATTGTGTGTATCCACGGTGTTTTTACATCGTGGAGCGAACACGGGTTGAGCGGAGCTTATGCAAATTGTATCAGCTTCGTTTTTATTATTACTACGGCAAAATAATAAACTAAGGAGAAAAAAACAATGGCAAAGAATTCAGTATTTCGCGGTGCAGCCACCGCCCTCATCACACCTTTAAACGAAAGCGGCGTTGATTATGAAAGCTTCGGGAAGCTTATTGACTGGCAGATCGAAAAAGGCATAAATGCTCTTGTGATCGCCGGAACGACCGGCGAGGGCTCAACGCTTGACGATAAAGAACACCGCGAGGTCCTGAAATTTGCAGCAGAACGTATAGCCGGAAGAGTACCGATGATCGCCGGAACGGGCTCGAATGATACGGCTTATGCGATTTCTCTTTCAGAATACGCCTGTGATATCGGGGCGGACGGACTTCTCGTCGTTACCCCGTATTACAACAAAGCGACACAGAACGGACTTATCAAAATGTACACCGCGATTGCCGACGCCGTGACAAAGCCGCTCATTCTGTACAATGTTCCGTCCAGGACCGGCGTTTCTATCGAGCCTTCGACCTATGCCGTTTTAGCAGACCATCCGAACATTGCCGGAATCAAGGAAGCAAACGGAAACATATCCAAAATCGTCGAGACCGCGGCGCTTGTCGGTGACAAGCTCGATATCTATTCCGGTAACGACGACCAGATAGTACCTATTCTGTCCATGGGCGGCTCCGGTATTATATCCGTACTCAGCAATGTAATGCCTGCGGAAACCGTAAAAATATGTGATCTGTGGTTTGAAGGAAAAACAACGGAGAGCGCAAAGCTGCAATGCAAGCTTTTGCCACTGATAAACGCTCTGTTTTCCGAGGTAAACCCTATCCCCGTAAAGGCGGCAATGGCAAAGATGGGCTTCTGTGAAAACTTTGTCCGTCTCCCGCTCACCGTCATGGAGCAGGCTCATGCCGAAAAGCTTTATTCAATAATGCACGAAAACGATCTTATCTGAAACAGGGAGCAAATATGAACACTTTTATCTGTGAAAATATATCCGAAAATGCGCAAGGTCATCTCACCTTCGCCTCGCGCGATGTGACAGAGCTTGCCGAAAAATACGCAACGCCGCTTTATTTAATGGACGAGGACAGAATACGGCACAACTGCCGCGTCTACACAAATGCGTTCAGGAAATACTTTCCCGCCGGCTCACAGGTGCTTTACGCAAGCAAAGCGTGTGCATTCAAACAGATGTACCGCATCGTAAAAGAGGAAGGTCTCGGAATTGATGTTGTATCGTGCGGCGAATTGTACACCGCTGTCAAAGCAGGGTTTGACATGCGCACGGCTTATTTTCACAGCAACAACAAAACAGACGAGGATGTCCGTTTCGCGCTTGATAACGGCGTTGGGTATTTTGTTGTAGACAACATGGAGGAGATCCGCGTTATCGAAAGCGAATGTGCAAAGCGCGGCATAACACAGAATATCCTTTTGCGCTTGACGCCGGGTATCGACACGCACACCTACGAGGCAGTGAACACCGGCAAGGTGGATTCCAAATTCGGTACGGCAATAGAAACAGGGCAGGCGGAAGAGGTTGTCGCGTATACGCTCAGGCAAGCACATATCAAGCTTTCCGGATTTCACTGTCATGTGGGCTCACAGGTTTTTGAAGAGGACGTTTTTGAGCGTTCTGCCGTTATCATGCTCGAATTTATCAAGCTGATTTCCGATAAATACAGATATTTTCCGAAATATCTCGATCTCGGTGGCGGCTACGGCGTAAGATACGTTGAGACAGACAAGCACATTGATATCGACAGAAAGATTCATGACGTCGCGTGTGCGATGAATAAAGCCTGCGCACGTCTTGCGATCCCCGTTCCCGCAATTCTGATGGAGCCGGGGCGCAGCATCGTTGCCGATGCCGGTATGACGCTTTACACCGTCGGCACGATAAAGAAGATTCCCGGTTACAAAAACTATGTTTCGATTGACGGCGGAATGTCCGACAACCCGCGTTACGCTCTGTACGGCTCGGTTTATACAAGCTATACGGCAAACAAAATGGCGGAGATACGCACACTTCCCGCTTCCCTTGTCGGCAGATGCTGTGAAAGCGATGATGTTATTCAGGAAAGCGCGCTGTTTCCCGAAAGCATATCGCGCGGTGATATTGTCGCGGTCTGCACAACGGGCGCATACAATTACTCCATGGCATCAAACTACAACAGGATCGCAAGGCCGCCGGTCGTGATGCTTCACAGCGGAGAGGATTATATAGCCGTGCGCCGCGAAACGCTTGAAGATATGACTGCACTTGATTTATAAGGGAAAGGGTATTATGAAGGCAATTACAGTGCGCGAAGAACGCCGGAAATAATCGTATTTGCCGGTCCATACGGATTCGGCAAAAGTTCTCTTACAAAACTTTTACAGCAGAAGAAACAAATCTGAATAAACAATGATAAGACATAGGGTATCTTTCGATGCCCTTGTATTTTTGCTATTTACTATTAAAGTTAAGTTATGCTATAATTTTCATAGGCAAATGATGCTTTATATGTTATTATTTTTATATAACCGAACTATATAAAATCAAAAATAGCACACAAAAATACAAATATTGTTTTTTTATATTCAAAAAGTTTAGTATTGACCATTGATTATACGAATACTATACAATAGTATAATATATAAATATACACTCAAAGGAAAATAGCAAATGATGTCGATTATTCCAACGTAAGGAGAAAATTCATGAAAAAGAAAGAAAGCTATATGTCGTTAACAGACGGCAAGCTCTTACCGGTACTGATTCGATTTTCCATCCCGTTTATTCTTTCCTCCCTGCTTCAAATGCTGTATTCGTCTGTTGACGTATACTTTATGGGCCGTTTTGCATCTACCGGTTCTGTCGCAGGCTCCTATTCCGGTGTCGGTTTGCTCGGAACGATCACTTACTTATTTTTTGGCATAGCAACAGGCGGCACGATTCTTCTCGGTCAGCATATCGGCGCCGATAACAAAAAAGGTTCAGCGAAAGCACTTGGCAATCTGATTTTTATTTCCATTTTATCGGTAATTGCCTCCATGCTGATCGTTGAGTTTCTCGGGCACTGGATCATTAAAATAATGAATGTTCCGCCGGAAGCAGTAGACGAAGCCTGGAACTACCTACATACCTGTATGTTCGGACTGATTTTCGTTATGGGCTATAACACAACAGGCTCTGTTCTGCGAACGCTCGGAGACTCAAAAGCGCCCTTTATATTTATCATCATCTCAAGCTTACTGAACATCGTGTTCGACTATTTTACCGTTGGTATTTGGGGTCTTGCCGCGACCGGGGCAGCCCTTTCGACGATCATCTCACAGGGTATCTGTTTCATCATTTCCCTGATTTATCTTGCGAAAAAAGGTCTCCCGTTTGATTTTTCCATTCGCGACTGTCTCCCCGAAAAAGAGACGCTTCTTACAATTCTGAAAGTCGGTATTCCCATCGCTCTGCAAAGCACTGTCAACAACATTTCTTTTATGATCGCAGGCTCCATGACAAACAAACTCGGTGTCAATGTTTCAGCAGCAATCAGCGTTATCGGCTCCATTACAAGCTTCTGCATGATGATCCCGATGGCACTGCAGGCTTCCATTTCCACAATGACCGCCCAGAACATCGGGGCAAAGAAGCCGGAACGTGCAACAAAGTCTTTAAAATACGGTATTGCTATTTCTCTTGTTTTTGCCATCCCGTTTTTTATAGTCTGCTTAATATGGCCGGAAGGTATTGCCGGTATACTGAACAAAGATCCACTTGTTCTTGAACAAAGTGTAAAATACTTATATCCCACTGCGATAGATTGTCTTTTAGTCTGCTTTGTTTTCTGCTTCAACGGATTCTTCAACGGCTGCGGCAAGACTTTATTTGCCATGTTGCAGGAAATCATGTCGGCGTTTCTTGTCCGTATTCCTGTCACATGGGTTATCATCGAATTGTTAAAGAGCACCAATGTGTTCTATGTCGGTAGTGTTGCACCGCTTGCTACATTCGTTTCCATGATTGCATGTCTTATTTACTATCGCATCAGCTTCACAAAAGACAAACTTGAAAACATGAAGCTCCTGCAGGAATAGTCTTTCTGTGCACTATCTTAGTATTCAAAATAATAATATAAAAATGAAAGGCGGGCGTGATGCTTCACGGCGGAAAGGATTATATAGCCGTGCGCCGCGAAACGCTTGAAGATATGACGGCACTTGATTTATAAGGAAAAGGGTATTATGGGTAAATATAATGCAACGCGGCGAGCCGAACAGCGCTTCGGGAAAATTCCTGACTTGTCTTATTATTACGGCGATATGGAGCACATACGTGAATACTTCGATTACCGCCGTAAAAACAATATGGATGAGTTTCTGATTGACGAGACAACGTGGTACGACCTTGACATGGACGATGTTTTCAAGCGGATAAATGCATGTTCATCGTCATCGGGAGAGCAATACCTCTATTATGAGTTGAGAAGTCCCTCGATTGATGAAAAAACATATCTTGAGCGCAATCGAAAAATCCATCTTATGGAAGAACAGCCGGCACTGCGGCTGAAGCTCGCACAAATAATATCACGCATCGGAAGAAAGCGCCGAGCTGATTTAAGTGTTGCTTTTTCCCCGTCTGCACATGGTCCTATATGGCTTGTTATATACATCATGCTGCTTCTTTTCCTGCTGGCTTCCGTTCTTTATGCAATAGTCACCCCGACGGTCGGTATTATTCTGCCGATATTTTCCATTGCGCTGAACGGAATTATCCATGAAGTACGCAAACGGAGTTGTCAGAGAGATTTTGATGCGGTAAACTACACCGTTTCCATGGTTTTTGCCCTGAACAGAATCAAAAAGCTGAAAAACCCTCCGCTTGATGACTATCTTGAAAAACCTTACGAAAATCTCAAAAAGCTGCGCTCGGTCATACGTACCGGCGGAGTATTGAACAGTTCCGTCAATACTGCTGCCGAGTTTATATGTACCGTACTCCTGTTAGATTTGATCACATATGAATTTCTGAAAAACAAGCTTGGGCGCTGTCATGACGATATTTTTGCAATCCACGAGACAATCGGTCAGCTTGATTCTGCAATTTCCGTTGCATCATACAGGAAAAGCGTAAACGTATTTGCCGAGCCTGAGCTTGATTTTTCACACGAAAAACCATATATTTCTGTAAAAAGTCTCATACATCCGCTGATTTCCGCCCCTGTTCCGAATGATTTGATTACATCCTCATCCGTTCTGATAACCGGCTCAAATGCTTCGGGAAAATCGACATATCTCAAATCCGCATTACTTTGCGCGCTGATGTCGCAGTCGATTTGTACATGCTGCGCAAAATCGTACAGGGCAAGCGCTTTTTTGATTTATTCCTCCATGTCTTTGAAAGATGACATTTTTGCGGGAGAAAGCTATTACATAGCCGAAACACGTTCATTAAAGCGCATTATGGACAGAATGAATGCTTCCGTGCCGCTTCTGTGCGCGATTGACGAGGTTCTGCGCGGGACAAATACAGTTGAGCGAATAGCGGCTTCCTCAACGCTGCTCAAAGCAATTTCAGAAAGCGGAACGATATGCATCGCAGCAACGCACGATATTGAGCTGTGTGCTCTGCTGAATGACAGCTTTGCTTTATATCATTTTGAAGAGCAGGTCGGTGAAGATGAGATGCTTTTTGATTACAGAATTCGTCCCGGCAAAGCAGAATCAAGAAACGCGATAAATCTTCTCAGGCTCATGGGTTTTGATGATGAAATCGTTTCCGATGCTCATACCCGCGCAAACGAATATATTAAAACAGGAATGTGGAAATGACTTAAAACACGTTTTGTTATCGGCAAAACGTGTTTATTTTTGCATTTCGTGGCTATTTCGGGAACTTTTTGCATATTTGTTAAAATTAAAATGCAAATTGATACTTTTTTATCTTGATTTAGTCTATGAATGTTGATAAAATATTAAGAAATAATTTATAAGCCGAGAAAGGAACAAACAAAGTGGGAAAATACATTGTTAAACGTGTTTTGTTGGCAGTGGTTACGATTTTTCTTGTCGCAACGCTGACATTCTTTCTGATGAATGCTGTTCCGGGAGGTCCGTATGAAGCCGAAAAAGCGATAAGTCCGCAGGCTTTGGCTGCTTTGGAAGCAAAATTCGGTCTCGACCAGCCTTTGGGACAGCAGTACATCACTTATATGAAAAACCTTCTGCACGGTGATTTCGGTCCGTCACTCAAGCAGCGCGGAAGAGAAGTCAAGGATATCATCTTCTCGAAATTCCCCGTTTCCGCAAGACTCGGTGGAATATCCGTCCTCTGTGCTCTGCTGATCGGTGTACCGCTCGGCTGTATTGCAGCTCTCAACCGCGGCAAGGTCGTTGATAATGCCATTATCGTTATTGCAACGTGCGGCATCGCCGTGCCGAGTTTTGTTACATGCTCTGTATGTATGTACTTTTTCGGCGTAAAAATGGCGCTGCTGCCGACCGTCGGAATCACCACATGGAAGCATTACATAATGCCTGTTTTCGCGCTGAGCTTTTACCCGACCGCGTATATAGCACGTCTTATGCGTTCTTCCATGCTGGATGTTCTCGGGCAGGATTATATGCGTACGGCAAA
>JAZRYQ010000010.1:0-6306 GCA_045600805.1 Candidatus Alloscillospira sp.
GCGGGGCGCAGTTTGATTACGCTGTTTTTGTAGACGGCGAAGATGATTATGCCAAGACCGTCTGTGTTTTAGCTTATATTGCCATTTGCGAGGCAAAATCCAATTACGAGGAAAATCACGACAACGCCGCGTTTATCAAAAATATCATTTCAAACAACATTCTTCCCGGTGACATTTATGTCAGAGCAAAAGAGCTGCGCTTTACGACCGATGTGACGCGCCTTGTTCTTCTTGTCCGGCAGGTCGGTAAAGCGGATGTTGCCACGCTCGAGACATTGCAGGGTATGTTCCCCGATAAGCAGAATGATTTTGTCATTTCCGTCAGCGAGACCGATATCGTTGTTATAAAGCATACCTCTACACAAAACGAGGAAAAGCAGACCGCAGCTCTCGCCGCCGCCATGGAACAGAAGCTCGCCGAAGAGCTCGGTATCAAGGTCGTCATCGGTATCGGAACACCGGCGCGTCATCTGCGTGAGCTTGCCGACAGATACAAGGAAGCACAGGTCGCCATTGATGTCGGCAAGGTTTTTGACACGGAAAAAAGCATTATCAACTACGAAAATCTCGGCATAGGCCGTCTTATCTACCAGCTTCCCACAACGCTGTGCGAGATGTTCCTTTCCGAAATATTCAAGAAAAACCCGATAGATTCTCTCGATCAGGAAACTCTCTACACGATAAACAAGTTCTTTGAAAACAACCTCAATGTGTCTGAAACTTCAAGAAAGCTTTTCGTTCACAGAAACACACTTGTTTACAGACTTGAAAAAATCAAGAAGCTCACAGGGCTTGATTTGAGAGAGTTTGACCATGCGATCGTATTCAAAGTCGCGCTCATGGTAAAGAAGTATCTTGATTCTCAGGAGATAAAGTATTAATATATAATAAATTAGTACACATTAAGGAAAAAGCTTATGATTCAATTTACAAACGTATTTAAAGAATATGCCAACGGTACTCATGCGCTGAACGGCATTGACTTTACGCTGCGTGACAGCGAGTTTTCATTCCTCGTCGGTCCCTCCGGCTCGGGAAAATCAACGATAATAAAGCTTATCACCGGCGAAATAGCGCCGACGCGCGGCAGTGTTCTCGTAAACGGATATATGCTTGAGGCGATCAAAATGCGCAAGCTTCCGTATGTCAGAAGAACGCTCGGCGTTGTTTTCCAGGATTTCCGTCTCATTGATAAGAAAACCGTTTATGAAAATGTTGCTTTCGCGATGAGAGTGATCGGCGCTTCCAATAAAGAGATCCGGAACAGAGTTCCGTATGTTTTGGAGCTTGTCGGTCTTGAAAACAAGCAGAAAATGTTCCCGAATGAGCTTTCCGGCGGCGAGCAGCAGCGTGTTGCCATTGCAAGAGCACTCGTCAACAATCCCAAAACCATCATAGCCGATGAGCCGACGGGAAATCTCGACCCGGCAAGAAGTCTTGAAATGATCTCTCTTCTCGGGCAGATAAACGAGCTCGGAACGGCAGTGCTTGTTGTCACGCATGAAAAGGACATGGTCAATGACTTTTCAAAGCGCGTTATCGCAATAGACGCCGGAAAAATTATCAGCGACGGTCAGGGCGGGTATTATAACTATGAAAAATAAAGCAGGTTATTACATAAAAGAAGGCGTCGGCAGCATATTTACGCATGGCTTCATGTCCTTTGCTTCCGTTTGCATCACGGTCGCATGTCTGATCGTCATGGGCTGTTTTTCGCTGCTGGCTTTGAACGTCAACTTTATCATCAAGGATTTCGAAGACGAAAACGTCGTTCTTGCTTTTGTTGACGAAAATTATACGACGGAAATGGCGCAGGAGCTCGAAAGCGACATTCGCGCAACAGAGCATGTAAAAGAAGTGGAATTCATCAGCCGCGAAAAAGCTTATAAAAATTTTGTATCGAAATATGATGACAGGTCCGCCTTTTCGGATATTGACTCTCAGGTATTGCGTGACAGATACGCCGTGTATCTTGATGACATTGAGAACACCTCGCTCGTTCAGCAGCAGCTCAAAAAAATCCCGGGCCTTGTCGATATCAATGCAAACCTCAAGATCGCAAAAGCATTCGTCACGACAAGAAACATCGTTTCCGCTGTTTCCATCGTACTGGTTGTCATCCTCATCATCGTCTCTCTGTTCATCATGTCAAACACCGTAAAGCTCACGACATTTGACAGACGCGACGAAATCGGTATAATGAAGATGGTAGGAGCGACCAACAGCTTCATTCGCTGGCCGTTCGTGCTGGAGGGATTTGTTCTCGGTCTTATCGGCTCGCTGGTCGCATATATCGCCCAGTGGGGTATATATGAGCTTGTGACGGACCTTATCCAGACAAATTACAAAGTATCATTTATAACGCTCATGCCGTTTTCCACAGTTGCAATACCTCTTCTTGTGGTGTTCCTTGTGATAGGCTTCGGCGTCGGTATCGGCGGCAGCGTTATGGCAATAAAGAACTATTTGAAGGTGTAATATACGCAAGCGCACACTTTCACAGCAGATTATTCGGAGGTACCTTATGCGCAGTAAAAGAATGATACAAATCGTGGCAATCATCCTTGCCGCAGTGCTTTTGATCTCACTTGTACTCAGCGCTGTCAGCGTTTTTGCAGGCGCCGCACCAACGCAAAGTGAAATCGACGCATTGAAAGAGCAGTCAAACGAGCTTACTGAGAAAAAAGCCGGCGTCAAGGAAAAGCTTAACGATGCAGAACTCGAACAAACATCAATTCTCGCTAAAAAAGCCGCGCTTGACGAACAGGTCATGCTCACCCAGCAGCAGATCGACAACACGATGGCGCAAATCGAAATGTACGCGCAACTCATTGCGGAAAAGCAGATCGAAGTTGAAAACGCGCAGCTTCGTGAGGACAAGCAGCTTGCCGAATACAAAGAGCGCGTGCGCACCATGGAAGAAAACGGCACAATTTCATATCTTGCCGTTATATTTGACGCTTCAAGCTTTGCGGATCTTCTCGCGAGAATAGACTTCGTGCTTGAAATCATGGATTATGACGAGCAGCTTTACAAAGCGTACATAGAAGCAAAGGAAGCGACAATTGCGGCTGAGAAAGCGCTTGAAAAGTCAAAATTAGACGAAGAACAGGCGAAAAAAGAGCTTGAGCTTCAGAAAAAAGAACTTGAAGCCAATATTGACGAGGCAAACAGATACCTTGCCGAGGTCGAGGCAGACATCGAAAAATACGAGCAGATGTGTGCCGAAATAGAGGCGGCGCAGGCTGAGCTCGATGCGGAAATCGCGGAAAAAGTCGCTGAACTCCAAAGACTGCGCGAGGAAGAAGAACGCAAACGGAAAGCAGCGGAAGAAGCAGAAAGGATCCGGCAGCAGCAATCACAACAGCAGGCCGGCAGCTCAGGCGGTGACTCAGGCAGCAGTTATGCTATCGGCAGAGGTGACTTTATCTGGCCAGCTCCGGCAAGCTATGCGATAACCTCCGATTTCGGTATGAGAACGCGCGATAACGGAACAACAAGATTCCATTCCGGCATAGACATCGGTGCGTACAGCGGCTCGAGCGTACTTGCAGCCGATTCCGGCGTTGTCATCGCCGCTTATTATCACTGGTCATACGGCAATATGGTCATGATCGACCACGGCAACGGATATGTCACGCTTTACGCGCATTTACAGACATACTATGTGGCAGAAGGTCAAAATGTAAACCGGGGACAGACGATCGGTCTTGTGGGCAACACAGGCGATTCAAACGGCGCACACCTCCATTTTGAGATCCGCTACGGCACGTCACAGTCCTCTGCGATTGACCCGAAGCAATTCTTCTCCGGCTGGTGGTATTGCTTAGTATAACGATAAATTTTTGCTCGGTCACGGTATTACGCCGTGACCGAGATTTTACTTGACAGTATTAATAAAAATAAACTATAATATTTAGGTTAATCAGCGGATAGCTGGATAATTTTGTTTTGCCGAAAGGAAGATGTATAACATGGCTAACAGCACAAGATACAAGATGAGCGCAGAGCGCCTTGAAGAACTCAAACAGGAGCTTGTTTATCTCCAGACAGTCAGGGAAAAAGAGGTAGCAGAGCAGATCAAAGAAGCGCGTTCATACGGTGACCTTTCCGAGAACAGCGAATATGATGAAGCGAAAACCGAGCAGGGCAAGCTCTACTCAAAAATTGCCGAGATCACAAACCTTATCGAAAATGCCGAAATCATCGAAAACAGCAACGATGTCGGCAAAGTCGGCAACGGCAGCATCGTCACCATCAGAGATATAGAATTTGACGAAATCGAAACATATACGATCGTCGGCTCACAGGAAGCAAACCCCGCACAGGGCAAAATTTCCGAGGACTCTCCCGTCGGCAAGGCCATCAAGGGACATTGCGCAGGAGAAAAGGTCATTGCCGAGACACCGTCTGGTGAGATCGAGCTTGAAATCCTGAAGATAGAACAGTAACAGAGGAGACAACAAATGGCAGAAAATACCACACCGGTCGTAAACGAGGAGCAGGAGCTTTCCGAGATCCTGCAAATACGACGTGATAAGCTCGCAGCACTTCAGGCTGAGGGCAGAGACCCTTTTGCGGAAACAAAATTTGAGCGCACACATTTTTCCGCTGCAATCAAAGAGAATTTTGATGCACTGGAAAATTCCGACGTCGTACTCGCCGGAAGGATCATGGCAAAGCGCGGCATGGGCAAAGCGATATTTGCCGATATAGCCGATGACAAAGGCCGGATTCAGATATATGTCCGTCTGAACGACGTAGGCGATCAGGCGTTTGCGGATTTCCGCAAAGTGGATATCGGTGACATCGTCGGCGTTTCCGGTTTCGTTTTCAAAACAAAAATGGGCGAGATATCGATTCACTGCAAGACGGTGAAGCTGCTTGCAAAGTCGCTCCGCCCGCTTCCCGAGAAATTCCACGGTCTTACAAATACGGAGCTCAAATACCGTCAGCGTTATGTTGACCTTATCATGAACCCCGAAGTCAAGGATACATTTGTAAAGCGCAGCATGATCCTGCGTGAGCTCAGAGCGTTTCTTGACAATAAGGGCTTTTTGGAGGTCGATACACCTATTCTCACGCCGTTTGAGATAGGCGCATCCGCTCGTCCGTTCTTCACGCATCACAACACACTCGATATGGACATGGTGCTCCGTATCGAAACAGAGCTTTATTTAAAGCGTCTTGTTGTCGGCGGCATGGAGCGCGTATATGAGGTCGGCAGAATATTCCGCAATGAAGGTATGGACACGAAGCACAATCCGGAATTTACATCTATCGAGCTTTATCAGGCTTACACGGATTACGAGGGCATGATGGATCTTGTTGAAGAAATGATGAAGACCGTCGCGCAGAAGGTGTGCGGTACGCTCGTCATCAACTATCAGGGAACGGAGATCGACCTCGGTAACTGGCAGCGCATGACAATGATCGAAGCTGTCAAGAAATATTCCGGCGTGGATTTTGCGCTTGTCACGTCCGATGAGGAAGCGATAGCGCTTTCAAAACAGTATAATGTCGCGCTTCCCGAAGTGCCGACAAAGGGAGCGATTTTGGCTGAATTTTTTGACGCTTTTGTTGAGGAAAAGCTTATTCAGCCGACATTTATCTATGATTACCCTGTCGAGATCAGCCCGCTTGCAAAGCGCAAAGCAAACGACCCGACATTTACGGAGAGATTTGAATATTTCATCAACGCGACAGAATTCGGCAACGCGTTCAGCGAGCTGAACGATCCTATCGATCAGAAGGCAAGATTTGAGCGTCAGGTCGCAGAGCGCAAGGCAAATGACCCAAGCTGCAAAGCGCAGGTCGATTATGATTATATAAACGCGCTTGAATACGGTCTTGCCCCCACAGGCGGCCTCGGCTTCGGCGTTGACCGTCTTGTCATGCTCCTCACCGATTCGGCATCTATCCGCGATGTCTTGCTGTTCCCGACAATGAAACCTTTGGACTCCGACAAGAAGGCTGAGAAGGCTGCTGAGGCTCCTGTTGAAGCTGCTCCGGTAGCCCCCGAAAAGATCGATTTTTCCAACGTAGTTATCGAACCTCTCTTTGAAGATTTCGTCGATTTCGAGACATTTTCCAAGTCCGATTTCCGCGCTGTAAAGGTTCTTGAATGTGAAGCAGTACCGAAATCCAAGAAGCTCTTAAAGTTCACTCTTGATGACGGAACAGGCGTAAATAGGACGATTTTGAGCGGAATTCATGCGTATTATGAGCCGGAAAGCTTAATCGGCAAGACCTGCATCGCCATCACCAATCTGCCGCCGCGTCCCATGATGGGCATAGAATCCTGCG
>JAZRYQ010000011.1:0-3701 GCA_045600805.1 Candidatus Alloscillospira sp.
GTTTTTTCGTTTTCTTCCGTTTCCTCTTCCGCCGCGCTGTCTGCTGTCACCTTTCCGTCCGACAGCTCGATGATTCTGTCCCCATACTGCTTTGCAAATTCTCTGTCATGTGATACAACGACCACAAGTCTCTCTTTTGAGATGTTTTTCAGCGCCTCGAGCACGAGCTTGCCCGTTGCGGAATCGAGCGCGCCCGTCGGCTCGTCCGCCAGCAATAGCTTCGGGTTTTTGATAAGCGACCGCGCGATTGCCACTCTCTGCCGCTGGCCGCCCGAAAGCTCACTCGGCATTCTCTCCCCGTGTCCCGCCAAATCCACAAGCTCCAATACTTTTTCCGTTTCCTCTGTATCCGCGTTTTCGTTCCGGAGCTTTTTGGCAAGCGCGATGTTTTCCTTTACGTTCAGCTCTTCCAGAAGATTATAATCCTGAAACACAAAGCCGACGTAGGAATTTCTGTATGCATCAAAATCCTTTTGCGTAAATTCCTTCGTCGAGACGCCGTCTATGATGATCTCTCCGCCGTCCGGCTCGTCAAGTCCGCCTAAAAGATTCAAAAGCGTCGTCTTTCCGCTTCCCGATTTTCCGACGAGAAACACCATGCCCCTGTCCGGCAGTGTAAAGGACACCTTGTTCACCGCCACGACGCTGTTTTTCGTGCCCGTGTTGTATATCTTCAATAGCTCGCTGACTTTTATCATATCATCGCCTCCAAGGTTTCATCATACTAATGTTACATATCTTGCTGTATTTTGTCAATAAAACGCACCTGCGGTTTTGGCAGGTGCGTTTCAGACCGCAGACAAAGTCTCACAGAGTTCCTCCGCGAAGCGGAAGAATGAAACCGAATCTGTTTTTGGGGCAGCTTTGTCGACGATTTAAAACGCACCTGCCGGTTTTGACAGGTGCGTTTTCGGTTTACTTATTCTCTATGTATTTTACGATGCTCTCGGCGGCGGTTTTGCCTGCGCCCATTGCAAGAATGACCGTGGCAGCGCCCGTTACGGCATCACCGCCGGCGTACACGCCCGCGCGTGAGGTTGCCGCTGTTTCGTCCGCTACGATGCAGCCCTTGCGGTTCGTATCAAGACCTTCCGTGGTTGACTTGATAAGCGGATTCGGGCTTGTGCCGATGGCGATGATAACGGAATCGACGTCAAGCACAAAATTGCTTCCCTTTACCTCAACAGGACGGCGTCTGCCCGATTCGTCCGGCTCACCGAGCCCCATGCGGACACATTCAAGTCCTTTGACCTTGCCGTTTTCATCTCCGAGCACGGCGACGGGATTATTCAGCAGCTTGAAGATGATGCCTTCCTCTTCTGCATGATGCACTTCCTCGCGTCTTGCCGGAAGCTCATCCATTGAGCGGCGATAGACGATATAAACCTCGTCTGCGCCCATGCGCTTTGCGCATCTTGCCGCATCCATGGCGACATTGCCGCCGCCGACTACCGCGACGCGCTTTACCTTCTTGATCGGCGTATCATAATCGTCACGATAAGCCTTCATGAGGTTTATTCTTGTGAGATATTCATTTGCAGAGTAAACGCCGAGGAGGTTTTCACCCGGGATCTTCATAAAGTTCGGAAGTCCCGCGCCTGTTCCGACAAATACGGCTTCATAACCGTCCGCGAACAGCTCGTCAATGCTGACTGCCTTGCCGATCACGGCATTCGTCACGACATTTACGCCGTTTTTCTTGAGATTTTCGATTTCACCGGCTACGATGCTCTTCGGAAGTCTGAATTCTGGAATACCGTAAACAAGCACTCCGCCGGGCTTATGGAACGCTTCGAATACCGTTACGTCATATCCGCGTTTGGCAAGGTCGCCGGCGCAGGTAAGTCCTGCAGGGCCGCTGCCGATAACGGCAACTTTATGACCGTTTGATTCGACTTTCTCACCTGCCGCGCTGCTGTCGGCATGATTTCTGTGGTAATCCGCCACAAATCTCTCAAGGTAACCGATTCCGACGCTCTCGCCCTTAATGCCGCGAATGCATTTACCCTCGCACTGGTTTTCCTGCGGGCACACACGGCCGCATACGGCGGGCAGCGCGTTTGTATAGGAAATGACCTTGTAAGCCTCTTCAAATTCTCCCGCTGCTACCTTTGCGATAAATTCCGGTATGCGAACATTTACCGGGCAGCCGGATACACACGGTTTGTTTTTGCAGTTAAGACATCTTTTTGCTTCTGCTACTGCGGTTCCCTCATCATAGCCGAGCGCGACCTCTTCAAAGCATTTGCTTCTCTCAACTGGATCTCTCTGCGGCATGGGGTGCTTTGTAAGTCTCATATCAGCCACGGCGAACACCTCCGGTAAGTCTGCAAGCATGTCCGCTTGCTTCTGTTTCTTCGTCCTTGTAAAACGCGTTTCTTCTCAAAAGCTCATCCCAGTCAACAAGATGACCGTCAAATTCCGGACCGTCAACACAGGCAAACTTTGTTTCTCCGCCGACTGTCACGCGGCAGCCGCCGCACATACCCGTTCCGTCGATCATGATCGGGTTTAACGAAACGACTGTCTTGATACCGTAAGGCTCTGTTGTTTTGCAGATGAATTTCATCATAACGCCGGGGCCGATCGCTACGACCTCGTCATAATCTCTGCCGGACTCGATAAGGCTTTTCAGCTTATCGGTTGTAAAGCCCTTCTCGCCGTATGTGCCGTCATCTGTCGTAATATAAAGATTGGTGCAGCTTGCGCGCATCTCATCCTCCAGCATAACGATATCACGGCTTCTGAAGCCCGCGATCATATCGACCTCCGCGCCTGCATTGTGCATCGCTTTAGCAACGGGGTACGCAATGGCGCAGCCCACGCCGCCGCCGACAACGGCAACTTTTTTGAGTCCTTCAACATGCGTCGGTCTGCCGAGAGGTCCGGCAAAGTCCTCGATGCAGTCTCCCGCCTCAAGCGCGTTGAGAGCTTTTGTTGAATAGCCTACCGGCTGGAACATGATCGTCACGGTTCCCTTTTCGCGGTCATAGTCCGCAATTGTTAGCGGAATGCGTTCTCCCTGCTCGTCAACTCTGAAAATAATGAACTGACCTGCAAGGCATTTGCGTGCAACAAGCGGAGCTTCAATAACCATTTCCGTTGTTGTAGCAGCATCGTTCAAAATGCGTTTGCTGACAATTTTGTACATTGAATTATCTCCTTCTTTTTCAACTGCATACTTTTCGCAATTGTGAATTTCTCATTTGTTTTCGCTTTACCGAGTAGTATATCACTATTTTAAAATAAATCTATATTATTTACAAAATTTTCTGCGATTCTTCGTCAAAATATACATTAACGGCTTTCGTATCGTTTTCGATCTGCGCTTTCAGCGCATCCACAGAGGCAAATTTCATTTCATCACGCATGAATTTTTCAAATTCAAGGCGAATTTTGATGCCATAAAGATCACCGGCAAAGCCGATAATATACGTTTCCGCCGTGATTTTTTCTGAATTATCGACCGTCGGGCGTACTCCGACATTCGTCACACCGCGGTATGTTTTCCCGTCAGGCAGATGCACCGTTGTCGCGTAAACGCCGCGTCGCGGGACAAGCACGTTCTCCGCAAACATCATATTGACCGTCGGCGCGTGGATCGTTCTGCCGAGCTTTTTCCCCTCGCGCACGATATCCGTGAGCGTATGGTAATGGCCGAGATACAAAGCGGCTTTTTCCATATCTCCGTTTTCAAGCAT
>JAZRYQ010000012.1:0-2787 GCA_045600805.1 Candidatus Alloscillospira sp.
CGTTTCCGCCGGTAAACGCGCCCGCCATCATGTTAAACTGTACCGATGTGTCAACCTCTGCGTCAACACCTGGCTCGACACCGCCATTTTTCATGACATATTCAAGCGTCATTTCCGGAACGCCGCCTTTTCTGCCGCCGATGATTGTCTTGCCGCGAAGCGCTTCCCAGTTGAAATCTTCGTCCGTCCTGCCGACAATGAACGCGCCGTCGCGCTGCGTGAGCTGGGCAAAGACCTTCGGCGCGTTTTCGTGTCCCTCCAGAAGAACGTATATGCACGCCTCGGGACCGGCAAGCCCGATCTGCGCTTCGTCCGTGAGCACGGAGGTCATGACCTTGTCTGCCCCTCCGCCGTTGATCAGCTCAATGTCAATGCCCTCCTCTTTGAAAAACCCGAGCTTTATCGCTGCGTATTGCGGGGCGTAAAATACAGAATGCGTCACTTCGCTGAGCGTGATTTTTTCGCTTTTGTCTGTTTTGCCGCAAGAAGTAAGAATGCAGACACTCAGCAGTAATGCGGTGAGAATAATAAGCGTTTTTTTCATTAAGACACTCCCATATACTTTTTTAGTGCTTTTTCACAGCCGAGTACGGCAAGATACATTACAGCCGCGCAAAAAGCAAGGATTATTACAGTTGCCATCACAAGGTCCATTTTAAAAACCTGTGAACCGTATACGATAAGATAGCCGAGGCCGGCCTTTGAAACGAGAAATTCACCCATGATCACGCCTACCCACGATAAGCCGACATTGACCTTCAGGGCATTAATCAGAGTAGAAAAATTCGCGGGTATCACAAGCTTTACAAGAAGCTGCGCGCGTGAAGCACCCATTGCCTGCATCAGCGTTATTTTCTCGCCGTCTGTTGAAAGAAAACCGTTGAGCATATCAAGGATCGTGACGATCAGCGAAATGGCAAGCGTCATGGCGATGATTGATTCGGGCCCTGCGCCGATCCATACGATGAATATCGGGCCAAGCGCCGTTTTCGGCAGAGCGTTGAGGACAACGAGATACGGATCAAGCACACGGGACAGAAACGGGCTGTACCATAGCGCTATGGCAATGCATGTTCCCGCGAGTGTGCCGAGCGAAAATCCGATAACGGTTTCAAGACACGATACGCCGACATGAGAAAACAGTTCCTTTGACGAATAGAGATTAAAAATGGTTTTTAGGATCCTTGACGGTGAGCTCATGATAAAATCATCTATAAGACCTGCCCGTGCCGCAAGCTCCCAAAATAAAAAGAAGCAGACAAGGATGAGTATTCTGCATGTGTTGATTGCCAGCTTTTTTCGGGAAAGAGTTTTTAGATACTGCTTTCTCTCTTCTGAAATACGCGGCTCATTCATGGACATCCAGCTCCTTCCATATGCGGTCGAATGCTTTTCTGAAAGAATCACAGCTTCTGCGTTGCATGGGTGTGAGCTCTGCCATTTCGTTCATTTCGTGTATCGCACGGATCTGCGCCGGCCTGCGCGAGAGTACAACAACTCTGTCGGACATGCTGATGCTTTCCGATATATCATGTGTTACAAGGATCGCTGTTTTTTTCTCACGCTTGATGATGGCGTGTATGTCATCGGAAACCGATAAGCGCGTCTGATAATCAAGCGCGGAAAACGGCTCATCGAGAAGCAGGATCGACGGGTCTGTCGCAAGTGTCCGTATCAGCGCGCAGCGCTGCCGCATACCGCCGGATAATTCCGACGGTGTTTTGTTAATGAATTCCGAAAGTCCATATCGGCTGAGCAGCTCTTTGACATGCGCTTTGTTTTCCGCTGTTAACCGATGCTGTATTTCCGGACCGAGCGTGACGTTGCCCCATATTGTCCGCCACGGAAAAAGCTGATCGCGCTGCGGCATGTATCCGACCTTGCGCCTGACGAAATCCGCACGCTCACCGTTGATTTTGACTGCGCCGTGCGACGGTACATCAAGCCCGGCGATGATAGAAAGCAGCGTTGATTTTCCGCATCCGGATGGGCCGACGATGCTTATGAATTCTCCGTCCTGAATAGTAAGGCTTATATCTCTTAAAGCTTCGATCTCGCCCTCCGGTGATTGATATGTTTTCCCGAGATGTTCTATGGAAACACTCAAAGGCATACCTCCTTTCAATGATCGTACCATTTGAGATACTACTCTCTATATTATGTTTTTACAGTGAAAATGTGAAAAAGAAAACCCTGCGATGTTGTGTTGAACATCGCAGGGGAAAATTCGTATGATCAGTGTTTCCTTTTGATTTGATGTGATTTTACCGCAATTACCATGACATAAAACGCAAGGATCACAAGCGGGCAGATGATCCAAGCAAGCGCGCCTCTGCCGGTGCTTTCCGAAACAGGTGTTGATTCGATCATGGGTATCGGCGTAAAGACGGATTCGACGACGATGGGTATGCTGCTTGCGGATGCTTCGGATTTGAGTCCGTTCCAATCCAATACGCTTGCGGCGGTGATCGTCGCGCTTTCACTGAGGTATATCGGACCTGTATATAATTCGCTGTTTACAGGCGTCGGCTTTTCGCCGTTTGTCGTGTAGTAAATGCTGCACCGTTCATCACCGGTGATCGTGACCTTGGCACCGCTGTATTCAATAACGGGGACTTTTAACGCATCATCTGTCCCGTAAGCACCGGGATGCGCGCTGAAATATATCTCCCCGGGTGAAAGCTGAATGCCTCGGCGGAGGAACATTTCCGCCAGTGTTACGAACTCATAGCCTTCTTTTTGGAGTGTTTCAACGGCGTGCAGGGCGGCATCGACGGAGGAAGCATG
>JAZRYQ010000013.1:0-4869 GCA_045600805.1 Candidatus Alloscillospira sp.
CGCGATAACAGACCACGGCGTCATGTACGGCGCCGTCGCTTTTTATAAAGAAGCAAAAGCAAACGGTATCAAGCCGATCATCGGCTGCGAGGTCTATGTCGCGCCGCGCTCACGCTTCGACAAAGACCGTGAGCTTGATTCCGCAAGATATCATTTAGTCCTGCTGTGCAAAAACGAAACAGGCTACAAAAATTTATGTCAACTTGTCAGTCGTGCATTCACGGAAGGCTTTTACACAAAGCCGCGCATTGACAAGGAGCTTCTGCGCGCTCACAGCGAAGGGCTCATCGCGCTGTCCGCGTGTCTTGCGGGCGAAATCCCGCGCCTTATTGCATCGGGCGACATGTCGGCAGCCAAAAACGCCGCTATCGAAATGCGTGACATTTTCGGGGAAGATAATTTCTATCTTGAGCTTCAGGATCACGGCATTTCCGAACAGCAGCAGGTAAACGAAGGACTTCTTCGTCTTCACCGTGAAACGGGCATCCCCGTTGTCGTCACCAATGACGTACATTATTTAAAGCGCGATGACGCGGCGGCGCAGGATGCGCTCATGTGCATTCAGACCAGCAAGACGATAGACGATACCGACCGTATGCGCTTTGAAACGACTGAATTTTTCCTCAAAAGTGAAAATGACATGCGCGCGCTTTTCCCGGACCTTCCCGAGGCTGCGGACAATACGGTGAAAATTTCGGAAATGTGCAGTCTCGATTTTGAATTCGGCCATTATCATCTCCCCGAATTCAAGCTTCCCGAGGGTGTATCAAGCTTTGAGTATCTCAAAAATCAATGTGATATCGGTTTTGAAAAGCGGTACGGCAGCGCCCGTGCGGATTTGCGCGAGCAGCTCAGCTATGAGCTTAACATGATAAACAAAATGGGCTTCACGGACTATTTTCTGATCGTACAGGATTTTGTCATGTTTGCCAAAAACGCGGGCATCCCCGTCGGCCCCGGCAGAGGCTCGGCTGCGGGCAGCATGGTTTCGTACTGCCTCGGGATAACCGACATCGACCCGATAAAATACAGTCTTTATTTTGAACGCTTCCTCAACCCGGAGCGCGTAAGTATGCCGGATATCGACATGGACTTCTGCGAAAGAAGACGCGGCGAAGTCATAGAATATGTCAAGCGCAAATACGGTGAAGACCATGTCGCGCAGATCGTGACTTTTAACACACTCAAAGCGAAAAATGCCGTGCGCAACGTCGCAAAGGTCATGGGCATGACGTTTGCGGAGGAAAGCGCGCTTGCAAAGGAGATCCCGAACGGCATCCACGTTAAAATCTCTCAGGCAATGGATGTTTCCAAAAATCTCCGCGATATGTATGACAAGGACGAACGCGTAAAGAGAATCATCGACACGGCCACAGCGCTTGAGGATATGCCGAAGGATTCCGGTACCCATGCCGCCGGCGTTGTCATTACAAAAGCACCCGTCGCGGATTACGTCCCGCTTACCCTGTCGAAAAAAGACAACTCCATAGCAACACAATATGTCATGACCACGCTCGAGGAGCTCGGTCTTCTGAAAATGGACTTCCTCGGTCTGCGAAATCTCACCGTCATTGACGACGCGGTAAAAACGATTCGCAAGACCGTTCCCGATTTTGATATTCACACGATCCCGGACGACGACACGGAGACCTTTGATATGCTCGCCGCGGGAAAAACACTCGGTGTATTCCAGCTTGAATCGGCAGGCATGACGGCCGTCAGCGTCGGACTAACACCGAAAAGCATCGAAGATATCACGGCTATTATCGCGCTTTACCGTCCCGGCCCGATGGACTCTATCCCGCGTTTTCTTGACAACAACAAGCATCCGGAGAAAATTTCGTACAAGCATCCGAGCCTTGAGCCGATCCTGCGCGTCACATACGGCTGCATCGTGTATCAGGAGCAGGTGCTCGAAATCCTGCGCAAGCTTGCCGGCTTTTCTCTCGGTCAGGCGGATATGATACGCCGTGCCATGTCAAAGAAAAAGCAGGCGGAAATCGAAAAAGAGCGCGAGACATTCATAAACGGCGATGAAGCACGCCGTATTCCCGGCGCCGTCAAAAACGGTATCCCCGCCGATATCGCCGCGAGCATTTATGATGAAATTCTCGATTTTGCAAATTACGCATTTAACAAAGCCCACGCCGTTTCCTATGCCGTTGTATGCTATCAGACCGCGTATTTAAAATGCCACTTTCCGAAAGAATACATGGCTGCGCTCATGTCAAGCGTGCTTGAAAGTCCCGAAAAGGTCTCGGAATACACGGACGAATGCAAAGCAATGGGCATAAAGCTTCTGCCGCCCGATGTAAATGAATCGGAGGATATGTTCACGGTGTCCGGAGACCATATAAGATACGGTCTTGTCGCCTGCAAAAATATCGGCCGCGGATTTATCAAATCCGTGATGGATGAACGTAGATCCGGCGGCGCTTTTACCGATTTTGAAGATTTCTGTGACCGTATGTACGGTGTTGACTTAAACAGGCGCGCCGTTGAAAGTCTTATCAAATGCGGCGGGTTTGACAGCCTCGGCGCAACGCGAAAACAACTCATACAAATCTGCCCCGTCGTGCTCGACAGCGTAGCGGAAACTCACCGCAAAAACCTTGACGGTCAGCTCGACCTGTTCGGGGACGCTTCCTCATCGGCTGTGCATAAAATGAACCTTCCCGATATCGGGGAATATTCAAAATCCGAGCTTCTGTCCATGGAGCACGAAGTCACGGGGCTGTATCTGTCCGGTCATCCGATGGACGAATACCGCACGCTTGCCAAAAAAGCCGGCGCCGTTTCCATCGGCGCTATCATGGCTGATTTTGCAAAAGACGGCGGCAGTACGGTTTTCAGTGACGACCAGAGGGTGCTATTAGCCGGTATTGTGGAAGCTGTGAAAACAAAGCCGACGAAAAACAATACGCTCATGGCGTATGTCTCGCTTGAAGACAATTCCGGCGCGATAGAATGTCTTGTTTTTCAGCGCGCGCTTGACGCGGGCGGAGGATATCTCGCCGTCGGTACAGCCGTATTGATGTACGGGCGCATTTCCGCCCGCGATGACAAGGAACCGCAGCTCGTGGTCGATACGATACGACCGCTCACGGACCTGACGGCGACAAGCGAAGCTCCGCCGAAAGTTTCAAAACCGGAGACGCTGTATGTCAAGCTCCCGTCGGAAAACGACGTAAATTACGAGCGCATAAAGCGCATCATGATCATGTTCCCCGGCACGCAGAAAATGGTGCTTTATTTTGAAGATACAAAGAAAAGACTCGGCAAAAACTGCATCATCCACGACGCACTGATACAGGAGCTCCGCGAAATGCTCGGAGAGGATAATGTGGTCATAAAATAGTAAAAACCGCTTGAAGCTTTTGTGAAGCCTCAAGCGGTTATGTTTTACTTTGTCCGTATCGTGATCGAATTGATCACAGGCTGTTCCTCCGGCGGTATCGTCCCGTTATTATCAACAGGCTTTGCATCCGCACATATCGTGTCCACGATCTCCATACCCGAAACGACTTTGCCGAATGCCGCATACAGTCCGTCAAGCGAGGTATTGTCCTGCTGCATGATGAAAAACTGTGAGCTTGCGCTGTCATACGGAGTGGCTCTTGCCATGGATATCGTTCCGCGCACATGGGAAAGGTCATTTTTCACGCCGTTTGCGGAAAACTCACCCTTGATGTTTTTGCCTGAGCCGCCGCTGCCGTTTCCGTTCGGAGCGCCGCCCTGCATCATGAAGCCCTCCATGATCCGGTGGAACGTCAGCCCGTCATAAAATCCGCTTTCGGACAACTCGACAAAGTTCTTCACGGTTTTCGGTGCAGCGGACGAATCAAGCTCAACGGTTATTACGCCGTACCCTGCGATATCAATATCGGCAATATACTCTTTTTCGGTCACTGTCAGAATTATCAGCAGTACAAGCGCAACGGCAAGCAGACCCACGCCGAACATGATAAGCTGTTTTCCCTGCTTCTTTTTTCTTGCAATGCGCTCCGCTGCCCGTTGTCTTGTTTTCTTTGATGACATTGTCTATCCCTCCGTAACTACAAAAGTGAGGTCATCGTCCGTAAAGCTGACGTGCAGACCTTTTTCGCGCCAGAAATCAATAACCGCATTTTTGGACATTTCGTCCGCACTGTCAAAACTGAAAAACTGCCCTCCGCATGCGTCATGAAAATGAACGTATTCAAGCCCGCGGTCGGCAAGATATTTTTTCAGCTCCAGCGCCTCGGCGTATTTTGCTATATACATTATCTTATTACCGCTCCGAGCTCACTTTCCAGCGCTTTGAGCACAGCCGTGACCTCCGCGTCGGAATCGGCATCGGTCAGCGTTTTATCGTCAGACCTGAGCGTAAGCGAGAACGCGCAGCTCTTTTTGCCGTCCGGAATATGGACGCCCGTGTAAATATCAAAGAGCTGAACACCTCTCATGATCTCGCCGCCTGCGTTTTTGATGCAGTCGGTGAGCTCGTCGATCGTTACAGCCTTATCGCAGACAACGGCGATATCGCGCGTTACTGTCGGGAATTTCGGCAGCGCCGTGAAACTCGGCTCACACGCTCTTACGGAGGCTATCGCATCAAAGCTCAGAACGGCAGCATAAAGCTCTGCGTCAATGCCGTAATTTCCGCAAACGAGCGGATGGATCTGACCGATCGTTCCGAGAAGCGTATCGCCTGCGTAAATTTTCGCGCATCTTCCCGGATGATAGGACAGGTCATTTTTCTCTGCGACATATTTTGTGTTGGTTATTCTCACGCTGCGGAGAACGGTCTCGACCGTTCCTTTGAGGCTGAAGAAGTCCATATCCGCTCCGTAAGCGCCGACAGCAAGCATTTTCGGCTCGTCGGCAAGT
>JAZRYQ010000014.1:0-2543 GCA_045600805.1 Candidatus Alloscillospira sp.
TGCTGTTTGGAGGATATAGAATGAACGAAAATACTGAACAATCCATAAGGACATTTGTCATGCCGATGCTGCCGCTGCGCGGACTGACGGCATTTCCGAATATGAGCCTGAATTTTGATGTTGAGCGGCTTATCTCCCTCAATGCGCTCAATGCGTCCATGGATGTTGACAGAAAAATATTTCTTCTTACACAGAAAGATATAGCAGCCGAGAATCCGACGGTGAAGGATATGTACACCGTGGGTACCGTCTGCACGATAAGACAGCTTTTGCGTGTGCCGCAGGGCGGCGTAAGAGTGCTTGTCGAAGGCGTTCAGCGCGCAAAGCTTGTAAAGATCGTGTCTGACAGCGGCTATTTCAGAGCGGAAATAGCGCCTGTACAGGATGCGGCGGCATTGCCGAACAGCAGAAAATGGGAAGCGCTTATCAAGAATACAATAGAGCTTTTCAGTGATTACGCGACGGCTACGGGAACAGTCGCTAAGGAAACGCTTCTCAGTATTCTGACGGAGGATGACCCGGGGTATGTCGCAGATTATATCGCGCAGAATACGGCGATAAGAATGGATAAAAAGCAGCAGGTGCTCGAAAAGCTCGATCCGCTTGCCCGTCTTGAATTTCTGTGCAGGACGCTCACCGAGGAAATCGAGGTCGCGAACATCGAGCGCGATATTGACAAAAAGCTGTATGCCCGTCTCGGAGACCAGCAGAGAGCGAACATACTGCGCGAGCAGATGGGCATTATCCGTGCAGAGCTCGGCATGGAAGAGGGCATGGATGATGAATTTGAGGAGCTCAGAGCGAAAATCGCCGAACGCAAGCTCGATGAAGAAATTGAAACGAAGCTTCTCAAAGAAGTGACGAAGCTTGAGCATCAGCCGTTCGGCTCAGCAGAGGCTACTGTCATACGCAATTATCTCGATGCCTGCCTTGAATTGCCGTGGAACGTGAAAACAGGCGGATCGGTGAGTGTTGAAAAAGCGAGAAAGGTGCTTGATGAAGACCATTTCGGACTTGAAAAGGTCAAGGAGCGCATCCTTGAATTCCTTGCCGTGAAGCAGTACGCCCCGCAGTCCAAGGGAACGATACTCTGTCTTGTCGGTCCTCCGGGAACGGGCAAGACCTCCATCGCCATCAGTATAGCAAGAGCGCTTGACAGAAAGCTTGCGCGTGTCGCTCTCGGCGGCGTGCATGATGAGGCGGAAATACGCGGACACAGAAAAACATATGTCGGCGCTATGCCGGGAAGGATCATGACCGCCGTAACGCAGGCAAAATCGTCAAATCCGCTGATGCTTCTCGATGAAATCGACAAGCTCGGCTCGGATTACCGCGGTGACCCTGCTGCAGCGCTGCTGGAAGCACTTGACCCGGAACAGAACTGCAATTTCCGCGACCATTTTCTTGAAATACCGTTCGATCTGTCGGATGTGATGTTTATTACGACGGCAAACGATACCTCTACGATACCAAGACCGCTGCTTGACAGAATGGAGATCATCGAGCTTTCAAGCTATACGGATATCGAAAAGCTTGAGATCGCAAAGCGTCATCTGATCCCGAAGCAGAGAAAACTGCACGGTCTTGACGGCAGAAAGCTCCGATTTACCGACAATGCGATTTCGGATATCATTTCCGATTATACAAGGGAATCCGGCGTGAGACTTCTTGAAAGAAAAATCGCCGCCGTTTGCAGAAAAGTCGTTACCATGATCGTGAACGGTGAGGTCAAAACCTTTACCGTAAAGCCGGAAAATCTGCATGAGCTTCTCGGCATTAAGCTCTATACACCGGACGCGATAGCAAAATCCGACGAGGTCGGACTTGTGAGAGGTCTTGCGTGGACATCCGTCGGCGGAGAAACGCTTGAGGTCGAGGTAACTGCCGTCCCCGGCGCGGGCAAGCTTGAGCTCACGGGAAATCTCGGCGATGTTATGAAGGAATCGGCAAAAGCTGCGCTTTCCTATATCAGAAGCAGAACGGAAGTCCTCGGAATAGACTCCGAATTTTATAAAAACAGAGATATTCATATTCATTTTCCGGAGGGTGCCGTACCGAAGGACGGACCGTCCGCCGGCATTACGATGACCGTGGCGCTTATTTCGGCTCTTACCGATACACCGGTAAGACGCGATGTGGCGATGACGGGAGAAATCACGCTCCGCGGCAGAGTTATGCCGATCGGCGGACTTCGCGAAAAGACGATGGCGGCTTTAAGGGCGGGTGTATCCACTGTCATAATCCCGCGTGAAAACGAAAAAGATCTGGAAGAAATAGACCAGACCGTGCGTTCCCATCTCACGTTTGTGACCGCGGCGCACGTTGATGAGATCATTGACTTCGTTATGCCGACGCGCAAGGTAAAAGCGGAAGGCTCCAATGAGCGTATTACGGAATTTAAGGAAAAAAGCGAAGTTCAGCCGACAATCGTAGCCCAGTAAACGGAGGTGCCGCGTGAATCTCAACAATGCCGAATTCGTTAAATCGGGTGTACATGAAAAGGATTTTAAATATGACGGTCTGCCGCAGATCGTTCTTTCGGG
>JAZRYQ010000015.1:0-4311 GCA_045600805.1 Candidatus Alloscillospira sp.
CAGACTCTCCGGTGAAAACCGTTCAAAGTCTCTGTCCGTTTCATTGTCGCACAGGCGCACGGAAAACGTAAAAACATCGTCTGCGCCGAGCGGCGTTTTTGTATAGCGGTTTATGAGCTCAAGTTCATGCTCCGTGACTGCGGAAAGCTCCGGCGCACCCGCTTCTTTAATTTTTCTCATTCAATTCCTCCATGATTTTCTCGCTCTGTGCTCTGTAAAGCATCGCGCGTGCCTCTTCAACCTCATCCTGGAGATTGATGTCGTCCCATGCGATCTCATATTCCGGATTCTCTCCTCTGAGTGCAAACCACATATCGAGTATTCTCCCGATTGCAGGCTCAAGCGAGCGTCTTATCGCCGTGATCTCCGAGGTAAGGATATCCGCCTGCTGACTTGACATACGCTCGGTGGATGACCAGTTAAGCCCGAGCATAAACGGCGGTATACCCGTTCTTGCTATGAGCTGCTCAAGGATCTGGCGCACGGGAATTTCGCTGTCAAGCATCTGATTTTCCGCGCCTATCACCTTGATGTCAACATCACCGACGGCGACAAAATCGCGCACGGCGCCGTGTTTTCCCGATGTCATGGACGCAGACCATTCCTGGGCGATCTGTTCGCTGCGCTCACGCGCGTAAGCCTTATCGAGGATATCCCCGCCCGGCTTATACACGACGGCATAACGGACATTTCCCGAGCGCTCCCAGTTTGAGCCGATCGTTTTGTATATCGTCATCAGGATATCCGTCAAAAACGGCATGGAGCGCAGAAGCGAGCTTCCGTAAGGATTTGCCCCGTCGGGATTATGCGGCGTCATTAAAAGCAGTGACTGATACGCATACGGCTCGGGAAAGCCGTTTTTTATGCCGCATATCTGAAAATCAAGAGGTGTTTCTCCTTCCAGGATCTGCGTTTTCTCGGCATCTCCGCAAAGCAGCGCCGCAATGGAGCGTCTTTCGGAAAGCACGATCTCTCCGAAGCCTCTTCCGCACGTTATCATTGAATCAAGGTAGCTGTTCAGAAACGAATCGATCCCGCGCTGTCCGCGTCCGGTGTCAACGGTTTTCAGGAAAACCGAAAGCTCCCGCTCCGTATGCGCATCAGCGCACTTTACGCGAAAACCTCCCGTAAGCCTGATAAGCTTGACGATCGCCGCGTCAACGATCGGGACACCCTCGCGAATTTCCCTGTACAGACGGATTTCCGAGCTGTGAAGCGGAACATAGCCCGTAAGCTCCGTAAAGGGGTGTCTGTCCGTGTTTCTCATCTGAACCTGTACGGCTCCCTGTTTCTTTGACTTTTTGATATTTCTCACATCCTTCTCTCAACCGAGCATGCGGCAAAGCCGTCTGCCCGCACTTTTACCACGGTATTGGCAAAATACCGTATCTCGTCCATGGCGTGGTCATTCTTTTTGACGACCGCGTCGCTTGACGCCTTATCATCCCAGACATACATGGAAAACTCGCGTATCGCATCCGTACACGGAGAGCATATGACAAGCTTTCCCGCTTTGAGATAATCCGACGTAACGCGTATGCCCGCAAGCACGTCATTGTACGCTCTCACAACATGAAAGCCGCGCCGTGAGAGCACTTCAATGAAGCTTGCAGCCGATGGGTCAACGATCACGGCGCTGACAGCATGTCCGCACGCAAGGCGGCACAGCGCGTCTGCATATTCCTCGTCGGTTTTCTGTTCACCGTACAGGCGCGAATCGTAATAATACTCATCGACTCTGTACCATGTATCTCCGCGTTTCCCCCACAGTCCGAAAGATGCCGGATTCACCGTACCGTAGTCACAGGAGATGTAATACTGCTCAAGCTCACCTTCGGGGACATCCTTCACAAAGCTTTCGTCAAAAAAGTCATACACTCTGCCCTCCGCCGTCACCCACTGGCCGAGGATAAAGCGCCTGTAAAACACGCCCGAATACATCGCCTCATAGCGGCTTCTGATCTCCGGTGAAAGAGACGGATTGTCGTCCATTGTAAAATGCAGCCGAAGAGCATTTTTCTCTTCCGCCTTTTCTATCCATTCCCGGTACAGCCAGTGTGACGGACCTTCCGGATTGCAGTTGAACCAGAGCTTGCTTCCTTTTACAGAGCACCTTGCGCACGCCTGATTGACAAAGCTCTGCGGCATAAGCGCCGCTTCATCGAGGTAAACGCCCGCGAAGGTTATGCCCTGAATGAGCGAAGCGCTCGATTCATCCCTGCCGCCGAACAGATAGAACACATTTTTTCGTCCTCCGAACGACACCGTCAGCGACGCCTGACTTATCTTTTCCGTGCAGACGAAACCGAGTGTTTTCAAAATCGGCACGATGACCGTCACGACATTTCTTCTCAGGCTCGTGACCGTCTTTCCGCACAGGCCGAACTTACAGCCGTCGTATCTTGCCATCGCCCAAAAGACGAATGAAAGCCCCATAAACAGCGTTTTGCCGGATCTTACCGCTCCGTCGCACAGGATCGCGTCGCGTTTTCTGTCGGGCGATGTGTCGCACCACCATGTCAGAAGTCTTTTCTGTTTCGGGGATATTTTACTGAACGTCATAATCCTCTCCGCCGGAGCCGAGCGCGCTGAAAAATCTGTCCGCTTCCGCTCTTTCATCGCCCTCCGCAGCCTCCAAAAGCAGCTTAAACGCATCCATTCTGTTAAAGAACTTCATTTCAACTGTTCCGTTTGTGCTTTTTTTCAGTTCAGTCAGTGCCATCAGATCAAGACCGTCAATATCCGATACGTTCTGACAGGCAAGCTTCACCGCGTCATTCGGCTTAGCATATGCGATTTTGTAAAGTCTCTTTATGATGTCTTTTTTCGTGAAACCTCTCTGCATTATTCATCCTCCCTTCACAACTGTCCCGGAAAACGGAAAAAGTTGCACCCGGAAGTGCAACTTTCAGAAAAATAAATATACCTTACGCGCTTTGACCTGTTTTTCACGCTTTCGGCTGTATGCTATGGGCACGGAGGTGAGAATTTGAAGGTAGTCTACATAGATGTCCTCTTTATTTTAAACGCTTTGTCAGACCTTGCGCTTCTTATCTGCACCGGCAGACTATGTGACAGATACGCAAAGCTGTGGCGGGTGCTTTTGTCCTCGTTTGCCGGCGGAGCTTATGCCGTACTGTCGGAAGTCTTTCCGCTGCTTGCGCATCCGCTGTCTGTTATTATCTGTTCAGCCCTGCTCTGCTTTATCGCCTACGGAAAATCGCTCCGGCTTTGGGGCGTCTTTCTGCTGTGCTCGGCGTGTCTTGGCGGCGCTGTCTGGGCGCTGTGCCTGCGCGGACTCGGGAAAATCACGGCATCATGCGTATGTCTGATCGGTCTGAGCGTATCCGTCCTTCTGATGCTCCTGCTCGGCGGCAAAGCAAAAGCGCAAAAGGGCGGCATGTCAGCCATGACCGTTACGCTTCTCGGGCGCAGTACGGTTTTCTCCGCGCTCATTGATACAGGCAACTCTCTGCGCGACCCGATAACCGGAAATGACATTGTGATCATAAGCCCCGAAAAATTCTCGGAGCTTATGCCGTCTTCGCTCAAAGCATCGCTTCACTCGCTCTCGCCGCCCGACGCCGTAAGTCTGCTGGCAAAAACACGCTATGCCTCCCGTTTTCGTCTTTTGTCATACAAAACTGTATCCGGTGACGGGATCATGCTTGCCTTCCGCCCCGACGCCCTTATTATCGACGGCAAAAAAACAAGCGGCACGCTTATCGCCGTGTCGCCCGCTGAACTGTGTGCCGGTGTTTGCTCGGCACTTGTATGAGTCTGAAAGGAATCGCCATGAAAAAACTGATCGAATATATCATAAGTCTGTTTACAACGCGCAGTGTTTATTACATAAGCGGCCCGGAAACGCTCCCTCCCCCACTTTCGCAGGAAAAAGAAGCGGAAACGCTGGCTCTTCTCAAAACAGATCCGGAGCGTGCCCGCAGTACGCTGATCGAGCACAATCTGCGTCTTGTCGTTTACATCGCAAAGCGTTTTGAAAACACGGGCGTAAACATTGAAGACCTGATATCCATCGGCACGATCGGGCTGATCAAAGCCATAAACACGTTCGATGTCGGGAAAAATATCAAGCTTGCGACCTATGCCTCGCGGTGCATCGAAAACGAAATACTCATGTTTCTCAGAAAAGCCGGCAGCAGAAAAACCGAAATTTCCTTTGACGAGCCTTTAAACACCGACTGGGACGGCAATGAGCTGCTTTTATCGGACATTCTCGGCACCGACGAGGACATGATCTTCCGCCCGCTGGAGGATGACGTTGACAAAAAGCTTCTGCTTGACGCCATT
>JAZRYQ010000016.1:0-17293 GCA_045600805.1 Candidatus Alloscillospira sp.
ATATCCTCGCGGTCAGGGCGGTTGACGGGGTACGCGGCGCGGTAACGCATATTGACAGACATTCCACCCATCACAGCGAAGCGATCATCACGGAAAATGCGGATGCTGCCGGCTATTTTAGCAATTATGTTGACAGCGCGGCAGTTTATGTAAACGCATCCACGAGATTTACGGACGGCGGAGAATTCGGCCTCGGGTGTGAGATGGGAATTTCCACCCAGAAGCTTCACGCGAGAGGCCCGATGGGATTAAAAGAGCTCACGACCTATAAATACATTGTGAAAGGCAACGGAAATATAAGATAAGAGGTGCGGATATGAAATACAGTGCAGGCTTTATCGGAACGGGAAATATGGGCGCAGCCCTTGCTTCGGCGGTTTACAAAAAGGCGCAGAGCATAGCCCTGTGCGATAAGCACGAGGAAAAACTGAACGCGCTCAAAGCGCAGATGCCAAATGCGGAGATTACGGATATGCAAGGCGTTGCGGAAAACGCAAAATTCGTGTTTCTCGCCGTAAAACCGAATGTGATATTAAATGCTGTAAAAAGCATAAAAGACTATATGCATGCCGATACGGTCATCATAACCATGGCAGCGGGAATCACGCTGGAAGACATCCGAAACGCGGCAAATACGGACAAATGTATCAGAATAATGCCGAATACACCTGCCGCCGCGGGCGAGGGAATGACGCTTTACTGCTGTGACAGCGGTATTACACCGGAGGACGAAGCGGCGTTTTTATCGCTTATGAGCGCTTCGGGCGTTGTTGACAAGCTTGAAGAAAAGCTTTTTGACGCGGCATCGGCTCTGTCGGGCTGCGGACCGGCCTTTGTGTTCATGTTTGCCGAGGCGCTTGCCGACGGCGCCGTCGCGTGCGGACTTCCGAGGGCGAAGGCCGCGCTTTACGCGTCCCAGATGATTTACGGCAGCGCGGCCCTGTTAAAACAGGGCGACAAGCACCCTGAAAAGCTCAAGGACGAGGTCTGCTCTCCCGGCGGAACGACGATCGAAGGTGTGCGGGTGCTTGAAGAGGCAAAATTCCGCGCAGGCTGTGCAAATGCAGTCATTGCCGCATATGAAAAAACTGCAAGACTGAAAAAGTAAGGTGAGCCTGCATGGGAGGATTTCATTGCCCGCTGGGAGCGATTGCCCCGAAGACGGAAGGCTGCATAAGCTGCGGCCTCTGTTCTGCCGCTGCACCGGAGGAATTCTCCGCAGCGTCGGATAAGCTCAGAGCGTATCTGAAAGAACATGCGCAGATTTGCGGCAAAATCAGAAAAATCGCCGTATGCGGAAAAGGCGGCGTGGGCAAAAGCACGATAACCGCGATCTTCGCAAGAGCGCTTGCCGATTACGGCTATAAGACGCTTGTACTTGATACGGACGAATCAAATCCTGCGCTTGCGCGCACGTTGGGACTTGCCGCGCCGCAGAAAAATCTTGTGTTTACGGATAACGAGTCCACGCCCGTGCTTTGCGGAAGCTGGCTGAAGGATTCGTTTTCCCTCTCGGATATTCCGGAGGAGTACCGCGCAAGCTCCGGAAACCTTATGTTGACAGTTGCAGGCAAAATCGAAGATCCGTTGCAGGGCTGCGCCTGTACCTTCAGCGCCTTGTCGACGGAATTCATGCAGAATCTTACGTTAGCTGACGGTCAGATAGCGCTCGCCGATATCGAAGCGGGTGTCGAGAGCTTCGGAAGAGGCGTAGAGCGCGGCGTCGATACAATAATTATTGTGCTTGAACCGTCGCTCGATTCACTCGAAATTGCAGGCAAAATTAAATATATGGCTGAGGGAATAGGAATATCGCGGATACGCGCCGTTATCAATAAAGTGCCGGATGCAGAAATGGCGGAAATGATTTTTGACGCGCTGGCGGAAAACGAGATCCGGTATCTCGGCGCTGTGATGACAGACAAAGACGCGCCGAAACGGGCATTTGCCGGAAAAATTCCCGCAAAAACCGATGAGATTTATAAAAGCACAGCAGCGCTTTTGAGACTGCTTCTTGACGAAAACGAAATGGATTATGCTTTACAAGGGTGAATACAATGTACGAAAAAGAACTGACAATCAACGAAATCGAAGCACTCTGGGGCGGAGAGCTGCCGGAGCTTGAAGAGGAATACCGCGAGCTTGCCGAGGTGTTCCCGACGGGACGGAAAGAGCTTGCGCCGTATATTATGAAAAGCATATATTCGCTTTTGCAGGCAAAGCTTGCTCTTTGTCTGCCGTGTACATCAGCGCAGGCAGCGGAAAAAATCGGCATTTCCGAAAGCGAAGCGGAAGAAATGCTGTTTGAAATGGCAAAAAGAGGAATGGTCATGAAAACCGCGGACGGGTATGACCGCATCAAAACGCTTGCGTTTTTAAAGGATTATTACTACGCAAATCCGAAATATGACTGTGAAAAGAATCAGCGCACGGCAAGACTTATGCTCAACTGGGATGCCTATGTCGAGGGCAGGTGTCTGCCGGATAAAACCTTCCGCATAATACCGAAATGGCAGTCGATCAAAAATATTCCGGGTGTTATGCCGTGTGAAAACATGCCGCAGATGCTGCTTGACTGTCTGCCGGACAGAATCGCGTTTGTCAGATGCCCGTGCAGAGCGGTGACCTCCATTGCGGAAACGGGAGAATATCATCCCGAAAATTTCAGGGGCGATACAGGCGAAACAAAAGAGCAGAAAGACGGCCTCTGCATAATCGTCGGCCCGAGAGCGTCATATTTTGCGAAAATGTACGACGGATATGTTCCGACAAAGGAAGAGTTACTTGAAAAAACAGCGCATATCGAAAGCAACGGAACGTATTACACCGCAAACAACCTGCGTGTGCTCGGCGTGATGTGCAACTGCGGAGATGACTGCGGCTGCGGTATGCGGGTAGCTTATGAGGCGGGGGATGACGAGTTCTTTTCAAAAAGCAGATTTGTCGCTTATGCCGCAAAACCGGAAAAGTGCGTCGGCTGCGGGATGTGCGAAAACGCCTGTATGTTCCATAAGTCTGTAAAAGTCGTTGACGGAAAAGCATGTGTTGATGAAAAATCCTGTCACGGCTGCGGAGTGTGCACTGTAAAGTGTCCGCAGGGCGTATTGAAAATGAAGCTTGTTCGTCCTGCTTCCCATATTCCGGGCCCGAAACTGTGAAATTTTAGAAAATTTGGCATTTTATGCTTGACAAGTGCAGTCTAATGCGTTAGACTGCACTTGTCTAATATATTAGACGGGAAGGAGGGCACCTTGTAATGACACCGAAAATATTTGAAAGTGAATACCGCTTCTGCCTTGTTTTGTGGAAAAATGAACCGATCGCGAGTGCAAAGCTTGCAAAGCTGTGTAACGAGGAGCTCGGCTGGAGCAGGACGACCACATATACCGTGATCAAACGTCTTTCCGAGCGCGGCGTATTGAAAAACGAAAACTCGATCGTGACGTCGCTTGTCTCAAAGCAGCAGGTACAGGCGTCGGAAATGGACGAGATGATGGAAAAGACCTTTGAAGGCTCACTTCCGGCGTTTATCGCCGCGTTTGCAAAGCGTCAGGAGCTGTCGGACGAACAGATAGAAGAAATCAGACGTATCATCGGAAAGTAAGGAGGTGCGGCATTGAGTGATATTTTCTTAAAGCTTGTGAATTTGAGCATAACGGCAAGCTGGATCATAATTGCCGCGATCGCCGTGCGCCTTATGTTCAAAAAAGCGCCGAAATGGATATTCTGTGTCCTGTGGGCGCTTGTTGCATTGCGGCTTGTTGTGCCGTTTTCAATCGAAAGTGGCGTAAGCCTTGTTCCGAACAAGGAAACGATTACAAAAACCGAAAGCGTCGGGAGACCTTATTCGATTGAAACCGGGTTTAACGCCGTAGATACGCAAATCAAACAATATGCTGACAGCCATTATTTTGAGGGCGTGACAGTTCGCGTAAACAAGGCACATGATACGGCGGAAATTCTCGGTTATGTTTGGCTTGCCGGAGTTTTCGTAATGCTTGTATACGCGCTTATAAGCTATATTGGTTTAAGGCGAAAGCTTTCCACGGCAACAAAGTGCGGCAAAAACATAAAACAGAGCGAATTTGCATTTTCGCCGTTTATTCTCGGCATTTTCAGACCGGTCATATACATCCCGTATAAGCTTGAGCTTACGGATATGCAGTATGTCCTTGCCCACGAAAATGCGCATATACGCCGGAAAGACCATTTGTGGAAGCCGCTCGGCTTTATCATTCTGTCGGTTTATTGGTTTAATCCGCTCGTATGGGTCGCGTATATGCTGCTGTGCCGCGATATCGAAGCGGCGTGTGACGAAAAGGTGATACGCGAAATGGACGAGCGCGAGCGCAGGGCCTATTCGACGGCGCTTTTGAATTGCAGCGTACATCGCAGATTTATCGCTGCATGTCCCGTTGCGTTTGGAGAAACAGGAGTAAAAGGGAGGATCAAGAACGTGATGAATTATAAAAAACCCGCATTCTGGATAATTATTGCGGCGATCGTTGCGTGCATCGTGACGGCGGTGTGCTTTCTGACAAACCCGAAGGCGGAACAGCCCGATGAATCGGTGCTTGCAGAGCAGGAGCAAACCGAAAGCGAGAAAGACACCAACACAAATATCATCAAAGAAAACGATGAAAATAATGAAAATAATGAAAATAATGAAAACGATGAAAACGATGAAAACGATGAAAACAGCGTACCGGAACAAGCGGTGCGTCAAATGGGCGGCTCCTGCGGAAATGATCTGACTTGGGAATTTTACAGCGATAACACTATGATAATCTCCGGTACCGGCGAAATGTGGGATTATTCATACATGTATCCAATCCTGGATTCATACGATATGGATGATATTCAAAAAGTAGTGATTGAAGAAGGCGTTACAACCATAGGAAATAACGCGTTTTGTCAATGCAAAAATCTTACGGAGGTCATTCTTCCCGAGACTCTCATCTCCATAGGGGAAAATGCATTTTACGGGTGCGCTCTTACAGAAGTCATGATACCTGAAAGTCTCACCTCCATAGCGGAAAATGCATTTTATAACTGTCCTCTTACGATTCTTACTATTCCAGAAACCGCGACATTCGTTGAGGCCAAAACAAGCGGCACCTGCGGAGAAAATCTGACGTGGGTATGTGAAGACCTTACACTCACGATCTCCGGTACCGGTGCGATGGATGATTATTATTATGATGCGCCGTGGAGATACTGTGCGTATGACACGGTCGTGATAGAAAACGGTGTGACAACCATCGGTGCATATGCATTTGCTTGGAGTGTTCTTACAAGTGTTTCAATCCCCGACAGTGTAACAAGCATCGGCAATGCTGCGTTTACCGCTTGTTATGAGCTTTCAGATATCACGATTCCTGCTGGTGTAACGAGCATAGGAGAAGGCGCATTTAACGAGTGCGCTTTCACAAGTATTACAATACCGGGTAATGTGAAACGTATTGAAGGCTTTGCGTTTATGCATTGTACGATGCTGTCAACAGTTGTAATTTCCGATGGTGTAACATTCATTGGACCCGGTGCATTTCTTGATTGCGACCTCACAAGCATCACAATACCGGCCAGTGTAACGACCATTGAGAACGAGCCGTTTGAGGCATTCTTTATTTGCGATGATTCTGTTGATATCATTTACTACAATGATTCTGTTGATATCTATTTTGGCGGTACGCAAGCGCAGTGGGATGCCCTTGGGGTAACTCTTCCCGAAAACACAACGGTTCATTTTAATTAAAAGACGTGGGGCTGGGAAATCACCACTGAAGAATAAAATGAGACCACCGCACTTGTTTATGAAGCAAGTGCGGTGTTTTTCGTGCGGAAAGAATAATGAAATTTGCACAACAGTTCTTGCTATTCCCGAAAAATTCTGATAGTATAGGAATCAGATAAATTGTAAAACAATTTACAAAATTCGATTACAGAAGGAATGGTTGTTATGGCAGAAAAGAAATTTGATTTATCCAAGCTTCAGGAAGCAGAAACCGAAAAACATTACATCATATCCGATGAAGAAAAAAAGAACAGCAAATTCAGCAAGCTCGTTTTTGCGTTCCCCGAGGAGAACAATGAGGTCGTTGCGGAAGGCGACCCGGCGGACTATGTTATTCACCCGCAGGCATATTTCCGCGGCGCCTGCCAGATCCCGGGAGCGGTATTCAATCAGAGCTATCAGATTTTTGTAAAACCGTTTTTCCTTGACAGAGTACAGCACCGTCACGCCAAGGAAGAGTATCTTATCTTCCTCGGAGCCTCTTTCCCCAATGTATTTGATTTTGATGCAAAAATCGAATTCACCCTCGGAAAAGGCGACGAAGCGGAAACCTATATCATTGACAGACCTACGATCGTCCGCATTCCTGCCGGCACCTATCACTGCCCGCTTAATTTCAAAGAGATCAACAAGCCTGTTTTATTCCTTGCAACGCTCATGCAGCCGATGTTCGGCGGCATCTATGACATGCCCGACGGCACAACACAGGAAATGTACTATAACGGACCTATCCCGTGCAAATACAATCCGAATAAAAAATGCGACGCCTGCGGTAAATGCCTGCAGGAAAGCTGGGAAAAATAATTGATTCGGTAAACTACGGGGCTGCGGTAAACGCAGCCCTGCATCTTTTGTAAAATTAATCTGAACACTTGGAGGATTCTTCATGACCGCTCAAAAAACGATGGCCAGCAATTTGACGGAGGGCAATGTCCTGAAGCAGTTGATACGGTTTACACTGCCGATCATTGCGTCAAATCTGCTTCAGATAGTTTATACGCTTGTTGATATGTTCGTCGTCGGGCGTTTTATCGGAAGCGCGGGAATTTCCGCTGTGTCTGCCGGAGGAGATACGCTTGCCCTGTTTACCACCTTCAGTATGGGACTGTGCAGCGCAGGTCAGGTCATAATATCGCAGTTTTTAGGCAAAAATGATAAGGATTCCGTGAAAAAAACGATCGGAACGATGTTTTCGTTTGTACTCGCTCTGTCCCTTGTGCTGACTGCGGTTTCGATTTCCTGCACAAAGGGAATTTTAAAACTGCTGAACACGCCCTCCGAAGCATGGGACATGGCGATTGATTATGCGATCGTCTGTTTTTCGGGAATGTTCTTTATTTACGGATATAACACCGTAAGCGCGATGCTCCGCGGCATGGGAGACAGCAAGCGCCCGCTTTTATTTATCATCATTTCCACGGTCACGAATCTGATCCTTGACTTTATTTTTGTCGGCCCATGCAATATGGGAACATTCGGTGCTGCGCTGGCGACGGTTATCGGTCAAAGTATATCGTTCATATTCTCCGTTATTTATCTGTACATAAAAAGAGAATCCTTCGGTTTTGATTTTAAACCGAAAAGCTTTATTCCGGACAAGGCGATTCTGAAAATGCTTCTGAAGCTCGGTATTCCCATGGCGCTGCAAAGCATAGCCGTGAATATTTCGTCAATGTACGTTTCGTCCTGCATCAATTCGTACGGTGTTACAGCGTCGGCACTGTCGGGAATCGGCAATAAGCTCCGCATGGTCATAGCGATCTTCTCCTCGTCGTTCGGGATCGCGGGCTCGGCAATGATGGCACAGAATATCGGCGCGAATAAATATGACCGTGTCAGAAAAATTTATATTATAATATTCCTTGTTCTGTTTGTGCTGTGCGCCTTTATCGGCGGTGTTGGCGCCTTGTTCCCGAAGACCGTTATCGGATTTTTCGATAAGAGCGCCGAAATTCTGGAAATGGCGCCGAAGTTCATGATCATCAATCTCGTGACATACATGGCATTTGCACCGTATCAGCCGTTTACCTGCCTTGTCAACGGTATAGGCCATGCATCGCTTGCGTTCATTATCGGAATAATAGACGGTTTTGTTGCGCGTATCGGCCTTGTCTGGCTTCTCGGCAAAGTGCTTGATTACGGTATCTGGGGCGTATGGTGGGGAGCCGCCCTCGCTGCATACGTCGGGGCGATCATCGGGACGATATATTTCCTGTCCGGTCGCTGGAAAACAAGAAAACCGATAACGAATCAGTGATTTATCAAAACAAAAGCAGACACGCCATTCAGTGTGTCTGCTTTTTGTTATATATTGATCGCCGCATTGAAGCCCTCGTGTACGGCGTCCCCGAGTGATCTTGCGCGTTTGGCATCACCGACGATGTAGATTTCCGTTTCCGGAATCAGATGACGGAATTTATTGACCTCTTCGCTTCTTGCGTGAAGTCCCGCGGAAATAAGCACCGTGTCACAAGCAAATTCCTCGCGCGCACCTGTTTCGGTGTTTATGCAGAGTATCCTGCCTTCTTTGATTTCCTCCAGACGACGTGACGTGTAAATTTCCGCGCCGTTTTGCCGGAGGATCGGCTCAAGCTCTATTACCGCGTCGTTTGCCGTGAGCTTCGGCATGATTTCAAAAAGCTTGACTTTTTTGCCGCGATTGCTTTGCGTGACGGCGCTTTCGATGCCGAGCGCTCCGCCGCCGATCATCGCGATCGTGTTCCCGACACAGCACTTTTCAGCGTCTGCATCGGCTGCCCAATGAACATGCGGCAGCGTGATTCCCGGCACATCCGGCATGTTCGCGTCGGCTCCGACGGCTATTACGATCGCGTCGGGCGCGAGCGCCGTTACGTTTTCGCAGGTCGCCGCAGTTCCGAGACGGATATCGGTCACGTATTGTTTTGTTTGCCGTCTGATGTAATCAAGATACCGTTTCATGTGTATTTTCTGCGCCATATAAGCCGCCGCGATGAGATTTCCGCCGAGCTCGTTTTCCCTTTCAAAAAGCGTGACATCGTGACCGCGTTTGGAAAGCGTTATCGCCGCCGCCATTCCCGCAGGGCCCGCGCCGATAACAACGGCTTTTTTGCGCCGGGAAGCGGGCTTTACAGCGCCCTCGTCAAATTCGTCCTCGCGGCCGAGCATCGGATTTACGCCGCAGGAAACGGTTTTTATCCCGGATATACGCTTGCCGCAGTAGCCGCACCTTGCGCATGGGCGCACGGCTTCCGGCATATCAAACGCATATTTTCGCACCATTTCGGGGTCTGCCATGAGCGGCCTTGCCATTGCCACGAAATCCGCCCAGCCCTCGCCTATTATGCGCTCCGCGTTGTCAAGATTGCAGATACCCGCGACGGCCGTGACCTTGCAGTTCAGGATTTTCTTGAGCTCACGGGCATACGGCACATTGACCATTTCGCCCATGTACATATTCGGCCACCAATAACGGAAGTATTTATAGTCGGAATGAAGACCTGCCGAAACATTGACGATGTCCATTTTCCCGTCAAGAAGCTTCAGATATTCCTTTGTTTCGTCAAAATGCATTCCGTCAGGGTGCATTTCATCAGCGGACACCCTGAATTCGATCACAAAATCTTCGCCGCATTTTTTGCGTATACCGTCAAGAATTTCCGCTGCAAATCTCGCACGGTTTTCAAGGCTGCCGCCGTACTCATCTTTTCTTTGATTGAAAAGCGGACTTGAAAACTGACCGATCAGGTTTGCGTGCCCGCCGTGGACAAGGCACATGTTCATGCCTGCCCGTTTACAGCGATAAGCCGCGTCAATATACATTTTCTGAACGGCATGGATCGTGTCAATGTTCATTTCAAGCGCTTCGACGGGCTTGCGTCCGGCAAGCGCTGCTTTCAGCACTTCTTTTTCCATGAGTCTTGCCGACGGACCGATCGCCGCAACACTGTTGTAGTCAAAAAGCGCGTCAAGACCGGCGTGATTTATCTCCAGCGAGCACTGCGCGCCGTAACGCTCACACATGTCGTTCAAGCGGGATAAGCCCATAAGATAATCGTCGTTGTCGATGCCGACCTGACGGGGCTCATCCTGGGCGTGATGAATGTCAACCGAGCAGTTGCCGAGCGTGATGATCGCCGTTCCGCCGCGGGCAACGGAGCGGAAATATTCTATGTGCTCGCGCGTCATGTAGCCTTCCTTTGACGTGAATTTCGGTGATGTCGGCGCAAGCTCAACCCTGTTTTTATATTCGACTCCTCTGACCGTGATTGGCTCAAAAACATTTTTGTAACTGCTTCCCATAAAATTACCTCCCGGATCGGACTGAATATATTATAGCAGATATACAGTCAAAAACAAGATATACAATAATACTGGAAATTCCGAAAAGTGTATGATATAATATAATTGATGAATTATCTCTGCCGATAGATGCAAGGAAGAAGGACATGACGTTGACTGTGTTTGAAGCAATACTGCTTGGACTCATACAGGGAATAACAGAATATATGCCCTTGTCAAGCACAGGTCACCTTGCGCTTTTCAAGTGTTTTTTCTCTGCCGGCTCAGGCGGGATTCTTTTCGATTCCATGCTTCATCTCGGCTCACTCACGGCGGTGCTCATCATTTACCGCAAGGATATCTCCCTGATGCTCAAAGGCACGGGCAGTCTTTTTCGCGGAGAGCTTGTTTTCTCCCCGCGAGACCCGCTTGTAACGCAGGCAAGGCAGTTTTTGATGATCGCAGCGGCTATGCTGCCGACGCTTATCCTGCTGTTTATTAACAAATATGCTGTGCTGCTGAGCTCTATGATCTCTATAGGGGGGATTGGCTTCATAATCAACGGCGCTATACTGCTGCTCATGGGTAAATATGCGGTACCCGGGCGCAAAAAAGCAAATTCGATGACCGTATCCGATGCTTTGTTTATCGGTCTTGCCCAGCTTTGCGCGTTTATTCCGGGGATTTCCCGAACAGCGGTGACGATCGCCGCAGGTCTTGCGCGAGGTCTGACAAAGAAGCAGGCAGTGACGTTTTCTCTGCTGTTGTCCGTTCCGGCAATATTTTTGACGTTTATTTACAGTTTGCTTTCCGAGCTTGCCGACGGTGTTATATGGGAGGATTTCCCCAAATATATCATAGGCTTTTTGCTTTCTGCTGCGGTGAGCTTTGTATCTATCCGAATTCTTAACAAAATTCTTGACAAAAACAATTTCAGTAACTTTGCGTACTATTGCTTCGGCATCGGTGTTGTTACGCTGATACTTGCGTTTATTTAAGGGGTGATTTTCATTGGCAAAAGCAAGCCCGACGGCTTCAAAAAAGAAAACAACGAAAAAAAGCAGTGAAAAACCGACAAAAAAAATAGAGGTCAATGAAACATTTTTGGGACGGAAAATCACGGTTCTCGTTTTGACGATACTCGGTGTAATCTCTGCAATCGGGTATTTTCAGACAGATGCGATACTTGTCACGGCGCTTAAAAGTTTTATTAAGGCGCTGATCGGCTGGGGATTTTACATTGCACCTGTTGCGTTTATTCTTGCGGCGGTCCTGCTTTTTATCAGGCTTGAAAAGCCGCACGCAATAGGCAGAACGGTTTGCCTGCTTCTGATTCCCGTCATATTCGGATGCTTTGTGCATCTTTTTACAGTCGAAGATTCCGCACTGTATAAAGGTCTTGTCGGTGAACTGTGGAAAACGGGAAAAGAGCTTACATCGGGCGGCGCGCTGGCAGGCAGCATAACGGCGCTTTTGGTGTATCTCATAAGCCGTGCCGGAACATTCATCGTCCTGTTTCTGCTGCTTGCAGTGTTTGTGCTTGTGTCATCAAATATTAAATTCAGAAGTGTTGTCAATAAAGTGAAAGCGGGCGCGGAAAACGGTGAGGGCAGAGCGAAGGAACGACGCGCAAAGCCGGAGAAGTCCCCGAAGGAGGACACGATGCAGATAGCGCCCGAGCCTTTCGAGGAAAAGGCGCCGCCAAAGCCAGCTCCCCGGTTTGTGTATGATATTCCGATCGATGATCCGATCATGCCGCCGGAGCAGAGCGACAAAAAAACGAAAAAATCCAAAAAAGAAGAGCCTTCGGAGCAGATGACGATGGACGATATCCCGCCATGGGAGGAGCAGGCAGAGCATATTCCGAAAATGGCGATGAACGCGCGTGAAATAGTGTTTTCGGAATTGCCGGACAATGTGGCCGCCGAGCTTATCACGGAGGAAAAGAGCGAGCCGAAAAAAAGCCGCAAAAAACAGGCCGTCCCGGAGGAGCTTTTCGAAGTACCACCCGAGCAGCCCGTTTCCGACGGAGAGAGCTACTCGTTCCCGCCGCTTGATATCCTCCCCTCCCCGCAGGGAGCGGCAGGGATCGGAGAAGGCTCGACCGAAGCGCGCATAAACACGGAAAGACTTGAAAGCGCGTTCCGCAGCTTCGGGATCAACCTTGCCATTACGGGCTATACACGCGGCCCGACGGTCACACGTTATGAAGCATCGCTTGAAGCGGGAACGAAGCTTTCAAAGCTCACGAATCTTGAAGACGATATTGCCCTTGCGCTCGGCTCCACGGGCGTGCGCATAGCCGCCATGCCGAACAAAATCGCAACGGTCGGTATTGAAGTCCCGAACAAAGTGAACGGAAAGGTGCTTTTAAGAGAAATCATTGATTCAAACGAGTTTAAAAGCTCCGGCTCAAAGCTTACGTTTGCAATAGGCAAAAATATTTCGGGCGATGCGATCGTCGGAAACATAGCAAAGCTGCCGCACCTGCTTGTTGCCGGCACTACCGGCTCGGGTAAGTCCGTGTGTCTCAATTCTCTTATCCTGAGTATTCTTTACAAAGCGCGCCCGGATGAAGTGAAATTCATCATGATCGACCCGAAAATGGTCGAATTCAAAATTTACAGCGGTATACCGCATCTGCTTGTGCCGGTCGTGACCGAGCCGAAAAAGGCAGCGGGAGCGCTCCAGTGGGCTGTCGTGGAAATGCTGAAAAGATATCGCTATTTTGCCGATGAAAACGCCCGCGACCTTGAAAGCTATAACGCGATCATGCGTTCACGCGAGGACGGTACGCCGATGTATCAGCTCGTCGTTGTCATTGATGAGCTTGCCGACCTTATGATGATGGCGGCAAAGGAAGTGGAAGAGTCGATATGCCGCATAGCGCAGATGGGCAGAGCGGCGGGTATCCACCTTGTTATCGCAACGCAGAGCCCGCGAGCCGACGTCATCACGGGCCTTATGAAAGCAAACATTCCGTCCAGGATCGCCCTCAAGGTTTCAAGCTCGCTTGAATCACGTATCATCCTCGACGCCGGAGGCGGAGCCGAAAAGCTTTTAGGTAACGGTGATATGCTGTATATGCCGATAGGCTCTTCAAAGCCGCTTCGCGTACAGGGAACATGGGTTTCGGACGAAGAACGCGAGAACGTGATCGAATACATAAAAGCGCAGGCGCAGGCAGAGTATTCCGAGGATGTCATCAACGAGATCGAAAAGGCTGCCATCGAAAAGGGCAAGGCAAAGGGCGCAAAGCCGGATGAAGAAGAGGAATCACATCCCGAATTTGATGAGCTTTTGCCGCAGGCGGTCGATGTCACATTTGAGGTAGGACAGGCCTCGACCTCCATGCTGCAAAGAAAACTGAAGCTCGGTTATTCGCGTGCCGCGAGGATCGTGGATCAGATGGAGGAGCTCGGTATCATCGGCCCGTTCGAGGGCTCAAAGCCGCGTCAGCTTTTGATAACGCGCCAGCAATGGCAGGAAATGCAGTTTATAAACGGTACTGCTCCGATCGAAGAAATACCGGAGTACACGGAAGAAGAATCAACTTGTGAATAACTGAAAACGGAGGATAATTATATGGAAAATTCATGGTTTGAGGAAGCGGAGACCCGCATACCGAAAGGGCGCGTCCGCACACGTTTTGCACCGAGCCCGACGGGATATATGCACGTCGGCAATCTGAGAACGGCGCTTTACACATATCTTATCGCGCGGAGCATGGACGGGGATTTCCTGCTCAGAATCGAAGATACCGACCAGAACAGGCTTGTGGAGGATGCCGCGGACGTTATTTATAAAACACTTAAAAAGTGCGGTCTTGAACATGATGAAGGTCCCGATGTAGGAGGTCCTGTCGGCCCGTATGTACAGTCCGAGCGCCGCGAGATTTACGGAAAATATGCAAGACTTCTCGTAGAAAAGGGCGGAGCCTATTACTGCTTCTGCAAAAAGACCGGAGAGCATGAGGCACACGTGGAGGGCGAGACCGTTGCAAAGCATGTTTGCGCCTGCCGCGACCTGACGCTTGAAGAGGCGGATGCGAGGATCGCCGCCGGTGAGGAATACGTTATCCGTCAGAAGATACCCGCAGACGGCACAACGACGTTTTCAGACCTTGTGTTCGGAGATATAACCGTTCCGAATGCGGATCTTGACGACAATGTTCTTCTGAAATCGGACGGGCTGCCGACGTACAACTTTGCAAACGTGATAGACGACCATCTTATGGGTATCACTCATGTCGTGCGCGGAAGCGAGTATCTGTCATCGGCGCCGAAATACAATTTGCTTTACGAAAGCTTCGGCTGGGATATACCGAATTATATCCACTGCTCACCCGTTATGCGTGACGCGCACAACAAGATGTCCAAGCGTCATGGGGACCCGTCCTATGAGGATTTGCTCGAAGCGGGCTATCTTTCCGAGGCAGTAGTCAACTATGTTGCGCTTCTGGGCTGGAACCCGGGCGGAGAACAGGAGATATTCTCACTTCCGGAGCTTATCAGGGTGTTTGACATCAAGGGTATTTCAAAATCGCCGGCAATTTTCGATATCGACAAGCTCACGTATTTCAACAGCGAGTATATCCGCGCGCTTGCGCCTGAAAAATTTGCCGAAGCCGCGGAGCCGTACATCCGCTCTATGGTGCCGGATGAGAATATTTCCGCAGAAAAAATTGCCGCGATTTTGCAGCAGAGATGCGAAAAGCTCACGGATATACCGGGGAAGATCGGCTTTTTCAACGAGCTTCCCGAATACGGCCTTGAGCTTTTCGAGAACAAAAAGTCAAAATGTGACCGCACGGTCGCAATCGACATGCTGCTTTCCGTGCTTCCGCTTTTCCAGAATCTGCCGAACTGGGAGCAGCAGACGATCCATGACGGACTGATCGACCTTGCCGCGTCACTCGGCGTGAAGAATGCAACGCTTATGTGGCCTGTCCGCATTGCGGTTTCCGGTCAGACGGTAACGCCGGGCGGAGCCGTCGAAATTTGTCATATCCTCGGAAGATATGAGTCCCTTTCCCGTATAAGTCAGGCAATGCAGAGACTTATGACAGAATAATTTCAGTATAAAAACACCTCTTTATGGTAACGCTACCGTAAAGAGGTGTTTTTTATGAAAAGAAAGATCCGCATACTGACTTTGACATATGCGATAGCCGGAATTTTCGTGCTTGCAGGTGTAGCGTTTTGTCAGTACAGAAAGGCATCACAATATGACATGATGCTCTCAGCCAATTACCGTCATGCGTTTTCCGAGCTTGTTGACGGCGTAAACGGAATTAATACAGGCCTTGAAAAAAGCCTTTATTCCGGCTCAGGGAGCGTGCTTTCGGCAAACTGCACGGCCGTTTTCGCAAACGCAAAGACCGCGCAGATGGCGCTCGGCGCTCTGCCGTTTGACGGGGAGCTTGAAAAAACCGCCGCATTTTTGTCGAGTGCCGGAGATTACGCCTATGTCCTTTCGCGCTCGGTGACGGACCGATGTTCCGATGAGCAAATCGAGGGGCTGAAATCGCTTTCCAAGGCTGCAAGCGGCGTTTCGGATGCGCTCAACAAAATAATGGCAGGACTTGAATCGGGAGAAATCACGGTTTCGGAGATACGGTCATATGATGATAATATAAACATACAAAACCTCAATGACGGTATCAAAAACATGGAAAGCGAGCTTCCGCAGATGCCGACGCTTATATATGACGGACCGTTTTCAAGTCATATTACCGCCATGAAGCCGGCGTTTGTTGACGGAAAAGAAAACATCACAGAGGATGAAGCGATAAAAGCGGCGTCACAGGTAACGGGAATCGAAGAAGCGTCCCTGTCATTGTGGGGCGGGCGCGACGGTGATCTGCCTGCTTATATCGTTGAAGGACACGATGAATACGGCGAAATCTATATAACAGTAACCTTGCAGGGCGGTGTCGTGCTCGAGATATCGCGTCAATACAACGCGCAGGATGCGGAGCTCACACAGGAACAGGCCGTAAGAATCGCAAAGGATTTTCTGATAAATGCGGGCTTTGAGAGCATGAAGGAAAGCTATTACGAAACGGTGTCCGGTGTATGCACGGTAAACTTTGCGTATGTGCAGGACGATGTGATCTGCTATACCGATCTGATAAAAGTATCGGTCGCGCTTGATACGGGCGTGGTCACGGGCTTTGAAACGCTCGGCTATGTCATGAGCCATGTTGAGCGGAGCATACCGGAAATGGAGATACCGGAGGAGGACGCCGAAAAAGCGGTCTCACCTTTTCTGATAATTCTGTCCCACGATATGGCGATAATACCGTCAGACGGGAAATATGAAATTTTCTGCCATGAATTCAAATGTGAAAATACAGACGGAAAGCATTATATCGTGTATGTTGACGCCCAGACAGGAAAAGAGGTTAAGCTTCTTATCCTTCTTGAAAGCGAAAACGGAACGCTGACATTCTGAGCTTTTGCGGCGCAGACATTATGAAAAACGGATGCCGCAATTAATTATTTGTTAAATCTTTCTCGTGTATGTTGACAAAGCTGTCGAAAATTGGCATACTATAATAAATATATGCCGACAGGAAAGAAGATTATTGATGCAGAACAGTAAAAAATCTCAAATACTGTCAATTCCCAATATACTGACATTTATAAGGCTTGCGTTGATTCCGGTTTGTGTAGCGCTTTATTTTAACGCAAAAAACAGAACCGATTATATTCTGACGGGTTCTGTGCTTGCCTTGTCATGCATTACGGATATGTTTGACGGTTTGATTGCCAGAAAATTCAATATGATAACGACACTGGGAAAGATACTTGACCCGATCGCCGACAAGGGAACACAGCTTGCGATGATCATTTGTCTGTCACTGAAATTGCCGACGTTGTTTTTTATTCTCCCGCTGTTTGCGGTCAAGGAGGGTTTCCAGTTCGTATGCGGAGCGATATATTATAAAAAGGGAAAGATCCTGTCAAAAGCGCTTATGCCGGGAAAAATCTGCACGACCGTTATGTTTGTTTCCATGATAGCGATCATCGTGTTCCAGGATATGCCGCATTATGTGGTATCGGTTTTGACCGCGCTTTGCTGCGTTCTTCTTGCAATATCCTTTGTTTCCTATATCCTCGCATACTTCGGAAAAAACAAAAAGCTTGATGATTTAGATAAAACAGCAACGTAAAAACATTGTTATTAAAATCGTGGGGAAAGACCAACCGACCTTTCCGCCCGCTTAATTTTTTC
>JAZRYQ010000017.1:0-2397 GCA_045600805.1 Candidatus Alloscillospira sp.
GCGGCATTTTTCCGCCGTACCTGAACGCTTTTTAGCTGTAATCGTATATGAAAGAGAAAAAGGAAAGAAGCAGAACACAGAAGGCAAAGCTGAACATGATGTGTTCTCTGCTTCAGCAGGGTGTTTCGCTCATTTGCGGGCTGATCCTTCCGAGAATGATAATCGGGGCGTTCGGCTCGGAAATAAACGGAGCTACGGCATCGATAACGACCTTCCTTTCCTATATCGTGCTTTTGGAAGGCGGCATAGGCGCAGTTACCCGCTCTTCGCTTTATAAGGCACTTGCTTCTAAATCCGATGAGCAGATCAGTGCAGTAGTCAATGAGACAAAAAGCTTTTACCGAAAGATAGCGGCGATATTTGTAGTATATGTGCTTATCATAGCGCTGTTTTTCAATAAGATCTCTCATAATGTCGTCTTTGATTACTGGTATTCATTCAGCCTGGTGCTGATCATTTCGCTTTCGACCTTTGCGGAATACTTTATCGGCATTTCGTATTCACTGCTTCTCCAGGCAGATCAGATCTATTATATCCCGTCGTTATTCAAAACCGCCGGTGTGATCCTCAACACCGTCGGTGCCGCTCTCCTTATTTCGCTCAACTGCGACATTCTTGCCGTCAAGCTTCTTTCCAGTACACTGTTTGCGATAAGGCCCATTCTCCTTTCACTGTATGTGAAGAAGCGATACCGACTGAGCAGCGAAAGAAGCAGCGAAAGAATGCTTCAGCAAAAAGGCTCGGCGATCGGTCAGCACATTGCCTGGTCGCTGCATAACAACACAGATGTCACGGTACTGACTCTGTTCAAGGATCTTTCGCTGGTATCCGTTTACTCCGTGTACAATATGATATCCGCGCAGCTCCAGAATCTGCTCAACGCTTTTACAACAGGTATGGAAGCCGTCTTCGGTGATATGCTTGCAAGGCACGAGGAGGAGAAGCTGAAAAGGACATTCGGTTATTACGAAACGCTGTCATCTGTGCTCTGTGTTACCGTTTTCTCTGTCGCAGCCGTTTTGATCGTTTCCTTCGTCAGATTGTATACCGCCGGAATAACAGATGTCGAGTATTCGCGTCCTTTCTTCGGCGTAGTCATTATGATATCGGCACTTCTTTTCTGCCTGAGGACACCGTATGCGAGCGTGATCATCGCTGCCGGGCATTTCAGGCAAACTCAGTGGGCAGCATACGGAGAGGTTGCCGTAAACATCATTCTTTCGATCATTCTGGTAGTTAAGTACGATTTAAACGGTGTTGCCGTCGGAACGGCCGTCGCAACACTGTTCCGGACTGTATACTATGTTGTATACCTCTCAAAAGAACTGCTTCACAGGCCGGTGTGGGCGTATGTTAAAAGGTTCGGCGTCAACACCGTGCTCTTTGGGGTGATTTTCTTCGGAGGCACGATACTTTTATCGCATTTTTCCATTGAAAACTATCTTACATGGGCAATTGCCGGAGCGATCCTGACTGTGTGCGGCGGTGTTTTGGTATTATCAGCAAATCTGTTGGTATACAGATCGGACGTGATAGAGATATTTTCGAAAGGATTTGAAAGAGTGATAAAGAAAGGACGCAAACCCAATGTCAAAACTTGATAGCATGTTAAAATACCTTTTCGATTCAAAATTCAGAAAAATGTATAACTTAAGATTGTTTGGAAAACGGTTGAGCGATGAACAGTTTCTCGAAAGGATTTATAGAATAAAGATCGGACGAGAGCTTGATTTGAGCAACCCCCAAACCTATACCGAAAAGATCCAATGGTTAAAGCTGTATGACCGAAGGCCTGAATATACGCTGTTTCAGGACAAGTATCTGGTTAAAGATTATGTGGCAAATACAATCGGCGCAGAATATGTCATCCCGTTGATAGCGGCCTATAAGAGTGCGGAGGAAATAGATTTTGATGCATTACCCGATCAATTTGTCCTCAAATGTAATCATGACAGCGCGTCTGTAATAGTATGCACAGATAAAAAAGCATTCGACTGCGACAGGGCAAAAGAGAAATTGTCAGCATGTCTTAAGACGAGTATGTACGAAAGATTGAGAGAGTGGGCATATAAGGATATACCCAAAATGATTATTGCAGAGAAATACATGCAGGATAATGAAGATCCGTATCTGACAGATTACAAGTTCTTTTGTTTTAACGGAATTCCGAGAATAATGTATTGCTCAAAAGACAGATCCGTCGATCCTCATACAGATTTCTTTGATATGGATTACAATCCCCTGCCAATAACCAGCAGAGATCCGAATTCAGAAGTACCTCCTGAAAAACCAAAGCAATTTGAAAAGATGAAAGAGCTTTCGCATATCTTATCAGACGGATATCCACATATGAGGGTTGATTTCTATGTCGTAAATGATCAGATTTACTTCGGCGAA
>JAZRYQ010000018.1:0-5556 GCA_045600805.1 Candidatus Alloscillospira sp.
GGCGTCGCGAAAACCTCAAGTCCGAACGCGACATGAACGCCTGCGGAGTATATGCCCGCCTGTTTTTTTCCGCGCATACCCGTGCAGTTGTCTATATTGCCCGTGTACAGATCCGACACCCAGGACGCTATCTCGTCTGCATACGGCTCACCGTTTCCGAAAAACGGCGTTTCGTTCACGATCCTGTTTTGCAGCTCCTCATACCCATCCCAGTTTGCCAACACAGCGTCATAAAGCTCTCTTGCGGTACACAGCTTTTTATCAAACACCGCGTATTTTATCGCAAGCAGACTGTCTATGCACGTTCCGATGCCGATGCAGGCATTGCCCATGGAGTTATATTTCGCGCCGCCGACCATCATGTCTTTTCCGGATTCCATGCAGCCGTCCATCGTCGCGGAGGCAATCGGGACAGGCACTTTCGGATTCCCGACATATTCCGTCAGGTTATCGAAGGTATTTTCCCAGTCCATAATATATTTAAGCTGGTCTTTGAACGCTTTTTTCACATCGTCAAATGTTTCCATTTCATACAAAAATCCCGTGTGCATTCCGCCCTGTATTCCGTTCATCGGATTTACGCCGTCATTGATCGCCTGCAAAAGCACCTGCGGTATCGTCATAAATGTGCGGGAAAACGGGCCGGACACGTTGGCAAACTCACATCCCGAGCCTGACAGCTCAACACAGCCGACAATGCAGAAATTCCGCGCGTCTTCCAGAGAAAGCCCTCTTTCACAGAGCATTTTAATGATCAGATCCGTATTGTCAAAGGTCGGATTTCCGCCGCACAGCTTTGAGGTCTCAACGCCCGCTTCCCAAAGCTCAGGCGGCGTATCGGCGTGAACACAGAGAGATGTATTCGGATCGTGAAGCCGGAGTCTTGCCATGGAATTGAGCGTCATATACGTCGCGGGATTTGAAGCATCCGTACCGTCCTTTTTTCTCCCGCCGAGCGTGAGCCTCATATTCAGCGAATAGGAGCCGACGATCGTCATGAATTCCTTGGCGCTTGAGCTGATAAGGTCTGCTACCTTGAGGCAGAAGCAGTCCACGATTTCCTGTGCCTCATCGAATGTGATCGCACCGGAGGCAAGATCACGTTCAAGATAATCTCCGACATGCTGGTCAAAACGCCCGACCGTAAGTCCGAGATAACTGCCCTCGTAGAAAATGATCAGATGATAAAGATATACGGCCTGCACAGCCTCGTAAAAGTTTCTCGCGGGGTTTTCCATGATCCAATCCAGCGAGTCCGCCATTTTCAGAAGCTCTGCTTTTCTCGGCTGTTCGGCGATTTCCGCTTTGCGTCTTGCTTCGGCGGCAAGTCTCTTTGAATACAGGATAGCCGCATCGCAGCATATGACGATCGCGTTATAAAAATACCATTTTTCAGCGTCGCCGCCTTCGATTTTTCCTTCCATAGCGGCAAGCTTTTCAAGTGCCTGACGCTTGATCTCTCCGAAGCCCGTGTCAACGACCTTGCGGTAATTCGCGTTGAAATGGCCATGGCACTGATTTCTTCTCTGCGGAGCATACGGTATTGCGCCGGTCGCAGCCATAGCTTCGAATACGTCCGGCATGGATGTGTATGTCTGCGCACCTATGCAGTTATCATGCCAGAACGGCGCGACAGAGAGGAAGTATTCTTTATCTTCGTCTGAAATGAACGATTTTCCGTTCTGTATCGTGCGCTTTTCAAAGCTGCCGTCGGCAAATTCACGCGGCATCCAGTCAAGTCCGTTATATTCGGCAAATATCATATATCCCTTGAAGTTTTTGCCCGTATTTCCGACGATAAGCTCATCGTCCTCGACGCGCACGGTGACCTGCGACAAAATTTTATACAAAGCATTTGCGCGGCGGATTATCGGCACCTCGTATATGCTTTCTTTATAGTAATCCGTCAGTATTCTCGTTCTCTCGCTGTCGATCGTCGGGAACGTGTCACGATAAAGTCTGCGTAATTTCTTCACTCTGTCAGTTACTTCCGGGAATTTATACATCTCCGCGCACTCCTTATAAAAATAATCTGAGAAAACTTTACATTCATACTATCACTTCGTATATTTTCCGTCAATCACAGACAAAGAACAAATCTGCGTTTTTTCTTGATGATACCTCCAGGATATGTTATGATATAAAAAACGACAGGAGGAATCATGATGGAAAATTACCGAAGACTTCCGCTCACCGGTCTTGATAATGCGCGTGACCTCGGCGGCTTCTGCACAGCCGACGGCAGGCTCACGAAATATCACCGCTTCATAAGATGCGAAGTTCCCGGCAGCGTGACGGAGGATGATATAAAATTTCTGAAGGAATACGGCATAACGCTGAACATTGATCTGCGCGGCGAGATCGAGCATGAAAAGATACCGAACCTGCTTCAAGCCTGCGGTCAATTCCGTGCGCTGAAGCTTCCGAGCTTCAATGCGCAGCTTGCAAAAGGGGCGGGTATCGAGCAGGACAAACCGTTTGAAAACTGGGGCTCGATGTACATAGGCATGTGCGATCGTTCAAAGCAGTGGATAAAAAGTGTTCTTGAAGCGATCGCGGAAAACGACGGCGCCGTTATCTTCAACTGCACGACAGGCAAAGACAGAACAGGTATTATTTCTGCGATCCTGCTGGGAATTGCCGGTGTTTCCCATGAGGATATCATTGCGGATTACTGTGTATCACAGGTGTATCTGCGCCGGAAATATATTTACCTGTTCCATAAGCGTCCCCCGATGGGCAATCAGTACGACGATAAAACCGAAGGCAATCTTGATGACCCGTTTTTCTCCACATCGCCCGATAATATGCGTATGCTGCTTGCGCATCTTGATGAAAATTACGGCGGCATTTTGGGGTATCTCAAAGAAGCCGACGTATCCGAAGAAACGATTTTTGCTATCCGTGCAAAATTTGTTGAGTGATTCGACAAAAGTAGTGCTAATACGACAAATACTCCTATTTACATTTTCTGTAAACAGGAGTATTATCATATCACAGCTTGAGGGTGCGTCACTGCCCCACTCCATTTGACGTGGAGAAGCTCATATCTTTATCCCACAACCCTTTCATTTTGGCGGACAGATCTCTGTCCGCCGCTTTTTATGTATCTATCCCCGCTTTGTGCGCCTGACTGTGCTGTAAATTCCGCGGGATGCTGTATAACTTTCCGTCCTTTAACAGTTTGGCGCCTGTCTGATGATACAAAAATCTCACGCCGGCGGCGGCGCAGTCATTGCGTATTTTTAAAACCCAGTTATAATCGCATACGCGCGCCTTCGGGCCGGATTCTCCGCCGGCGCCGACGAAATCGATTCCGTGCAGATACTTCCTCAAATCCACCTCTTCCAGCAGCGGCTCACACGCGATGCCTTTGTTTTTTATCGGTGCATTGAGAAAAACGGGCAAACGAAAGTCCGCCATCTGCTGATTTTCAACAGTGGTGCTTATCGTGACATTATCGTACCCGTCGCCCCAGTCGGACGGTAGGTTTACATAAAATCTGTTTATCCGTTTTGTGACGATGAAAAATTCAAGATCCGGGCGGCTTTTTATCATCTGCCATGCGTCAATGCGCCAGTCATCGGCATCTTCCAGAAAGAAATCCGAGGTAAAGCAGGTGTATACCTCTTCGCCGGAGGGTATTTTATACTCTCCGGCACGGTTTTTCCTTATCGGCAGATCAAAGCTTGCCGTTTTGTGCACATCCGAGGCGTCAAGTCCTATGCTGTCATCACGTCTGTACACATAGCAGTTTTTACAGCCCGGTGAAATTCTGCGGCAGCCATGCCACAAATTCCAGCCTGCCATTTTATTTTTCCGCTGTGAATCCCAGATCGTCCAGCTCCGCAACGGCTTTTGCCACGCAGTTGTCGCAGCCGTCGATCGTCACGGTTTTATTTTCGAGAGAAACCTCGAATTTAAGGCCTGCCGCGGTAAGCGCCTTTGTGATTCTGTCCACACAGTGATTGCAATGCATTTCGGGAACTTTCAGTGTTGTCATTTTGTTTTCCTCCATATCATTTCATAAGTTTTTGTATTGTTTCGACGAGCTCGTCAATTTTATCGTGCTCGCCGTTTTTGACCGAATCCGCTACACATGTTTTTATATGGCTTGCCAGTACAAGCTTGTTAAACGCATTGAGCGCCGATTGCGCCGCCGCTGTCTGCGTGAGAATGTCAACACAGTAGGCGTCATTTTCCACCATCTTTTTTATTCCGCGTATCTGCCCTTCTATGCGGGAAAGTCTGTTTTCAAGACTTCGCTTTTCATCGTCATCGCGGATCTTTATTCGGCAGCAGTCTCTCACAGCTTTTTCCCCCTTAATCTGAGTGCATTCGTCACGACGAATACGGAGCTCAAGCTCATGGCAAGTCCGCAGAACATCGGATTGAGCAGAAGCCTGAACGCAGGGTATAAAACGCCCGCCGCTATCGGAATCCCTATCGTATTATAGAAAAATGCCCAGAAAAGATTTTGTTTTATCGTTCTTATCGTAAGGCGGCTTAAGTGTATCGACTTATACACGTCAAGAAGGCTCGAGCGCATGAGCACGATATCGCCCGATTCTATCGCGATATCGCTTCCCGCGCCGATCGCTGCGCCGACATCGGCCTGAACGAGCGCCGGCGCATCATTTATACCGTCGCCGACCATCATGACCTTATACCCTTCGCTTTGCAGCGCTTCGACGATGCCCGCTTTATCCTGCGGCAAGACCTCCGAGTACACCCGGTCAACTCCGACAACACTTCCGACGTACTCGGCCGCTGCTTTGTTGTCACCCGTCAGCAGGCAGACATAAAGTCCCGCTTCGTGCATTTTCGCTACCGCGTCCGCGCTGTCGTCTTTTATCTTGTCCGCAACGCCGATGATGCCGACACAGGCGCCGTCAACATTCACATAAATCAGGGTACAGCCCTTTGCCGAAAGCGTTTTCGCCTCGGAAGCGAACTTCTCCGCGTCAGCATCCGAAAGTGTTCTGTGTGAGCCGACGGTGACGTTTCTGCCGTCGGACAGCGTACACGCAACGCCCACACCTGCGATGCTTTTAAACTCGGAAACCGCGTAAAGCTCCGTATCTCCCGCTTTTTCCATGACCGCTCTCGCCGTCGGATGCTCTGAGCGTGCTTCACACGAGGCGCACAGCTTCAAAAGCTCTGCCTTGTCCTTGCCGATTATGTCGGTCACAACCGGCTTGCCTTCTGTGATCGTACCGGTCTTGTCGAGCACAACGGCTGTGACATTATGCGCTGTTTCGAGCGATTCTCCGCTTCGGATGAGTATTCCGTTTGAAGCGCCGAGACCGGTGCCGACCATGATGGCGGTCGGCGTTGCAAGACCGAGAGCACACGGACACGCAACGACAAGCACCGAGGTGAACACACGCAGGATAAAGGATGCATCCTTGCCTGCGATGAGCCAGATCACGGCGGCGATGACGGCAATGGATATCACCGTCGGCACAAAGATTCCCGCGACCTTATCGGCAAGGCGTGAGATCGGCGCTTTTTTGCCCTGCGCTTCCTCGACTATTCTTATGATCCCGGCAAGCG
>JAZRYQ010000019.1:0-2603 GCA_045600805.1 Candidatus Alloscillospira sp.
CGTTACCCAGCCTTCGGGCATTCTGTAGTCTTTCAGAAAGTTTTCAAGCGTGTATTCAACCGTTTTGGGCAATACAAGAGCGGTGATGACAATTACAGTCATAAGAAAAAACAGCCCCCACAGACCAACTGATAATCGCCTGTTCTTTTTTATAACTGACTTTACAAGCAGTCTGTATCCATTCCATTTAGTCAAATGTATGACCTCCCTATTTGGATTCATTGTATTACATAAAGTAGTATTTACTCATCATGATACATGCCTTGCCGATTTATTCTCGGTATATCCCTGCCTTTGCGAATACAGCCGCTGTTTGCTGCTGATTTACGTCGAAACTGCTTTGACAAATGTATTCTTTTATACGAAAAAAGGTTCATAGCGGAACCTGTTTTTTTAAACAGGAAACGTTTTTCATATCGGCGTTGATTATATCATACAACCGGAAATACTGCGCCCCCGAAATATGAATTTTTTATGAACAAAATCGCGCAAAACAAAAAAGCAGCCACCCATTTTGCTTTAGGTGACTGCCATACTCAAATCTACGTTCGGCAAGTTTTATTGTCCTGCATTTTTATATACGAACAAAACGGAAAAAAGAGCTGCTGTTAAAAGTAATTCCGCATTCCGCATTGAATCGTTACCACCCTCCGTATTTGTCCTCCGGGGCTATGCCATCGTATGTGATGAAGTCGTAGATGCCCGTGGTATAAGTGGGATTCTCACCGCTGTTAGTATTTTTGTGTACTCGGGACACTCCTTGGGAACGCTCACGACATTACATATTATTTCCAACTGACCTCTGTTGGCACTCCACCGGCAGCAGCATTGGAAAGCTGCTTATCGGAGAGGTCAAAATCAGAATGCAAATCAGATAAAAACCCTTCATTTTTTCTTGCTTTGAAGAATCTTCTGATACCGTTCAACCGCAATTTCTACGGCAGCTTCCCATGGGAACCACAGCTCATTCATAGCATTGTTTCCAACTTCTTTCAGCAGTTCGGGATTGTATGCTACTTCTTTCAGCTTCAAGAAAAGGCTTCTCGGTGAATTTTCAATTAAAAATGCAGTTTTACCGTCCTCAAAGTTTTCCGCAGCGCTGCTGCCTCTCAGCAGTATCGACGGACACCCGCAGGCAAGCGCTTCCCGTACGGTGATGGGGCAGTTGTCATAGGCAGATGGAAGCAGGAACAGATCCGCCGCCGAATAGAACGCACGCAAGCGCTCGCGATCGAGCACCACGCCCGTAAACACACACTCGTCACAGATCCCAAGCTCCCCCGCACGCCTCCGGACGGCCTCGAAGTCTAACCCGTCTCCGACGAAGAACATGCGAAAAACCCTGCCCTGTCTTTTTAGCTCTGCCAGCGCGGAGAGTATCGTATCAAGCCCTTTGTACCAGACGATCCTTCCAACGAAAAGGAAAACCGGCACATTTTCGGGAATGTGCAGTTCTTTACGCAGGGCGTCGACCTTGCTTTTGTCTGCCGGACCTTTGGGGAAATCCACCCCGTTGGGCATGAGAACGGTTTTGCCGCGATAACCGAACGCACGCAGATTTTCCTCCGCTCCCCGGCTCACGCACCACACCTCGTCGCACTGATTGATCCCCCACACCATCAAACGAAAAAGCGGGCGGCGCAGGAATGGCACGATCAAAATGCGCTTGCTGTCCATATCGTACTTCGTGTGATATGTGAGGATCAATGGCGCACCGGTCTTTTTTTTCAGACGCAAACTCTGCGCCAATGATGCGAAGGGCGTATGGCAGTGGATGATGTCAGGCTGAAAGCGTTCCGCGGCTTTTAAGGCGCGGATGCAAAAGAAATTTCCCACGCGGTATTTGCGAACCATCAGCATATGAAAGGAGGAACAACGTATAACCGGATACGGAAAGCGCGAATCATCGACGCCGCTGTAATAAGGGGTAAGCACCGCAGCATCGCCGTATTTTTCAGAAATGATTCGTGCATAGTTTTCGACCGTGGTCGCCACGCCGTCGTAGAGCGGCGGAAAAGAGTCATTTAGTAAGCAAACCTTCATCGCGCCTGCTCTTCCATCACAATGCTAAAGCTTTTGCCGAAAGCGGGAACGGCTGTCGAACCTCGTTGATAATTCTGCCCGCGCTCATCACAAAGCAATGATCTGCAATCGGTGCAAAATCAAGATTATGCGTAATCATTACGACCGGAATGCCGTGTTTTGACGACAGATCCTTGAGAAGAGAAATAACAAGCGCTGCATTTTCAGGATCAAGCGCACCTGTCGGCTCATCACAGAGGAGGATTTTCGGCTTTTTTGCAAGCGCACGGGCAATACACACTCTCTGCTGCTGACCGCCGCTCAGATGCCCCGGATACTTGTTTCCGTGACCGCCGAGTCCTACCATTTCAAGCACCTCATCGGTCGGCAATGAATCATTCACAAGGGATGTGGCGACCTTGATATTCTCTTCTACTGTTAATTCAGAGATAAGATTATACTGCTGAAAGATGAATCCGATAACATTTCGTCTGTAGAGCGTACGCTCATGGCGGCTTAGTTTTGCAATATCTGCACCGTCTGTAACAACCGACCCTGATGAAAAACTTATCATGCCGCCG